>NZ_JBBJZX010000015.1:0-30885 GCF_038148935.1 Streptococcus pseudopneumoniae
AAAATGTTTAGTCAATTACGTATGCGAGAAGAACAAGCCTTGTTAGCGCAGGACTATGCCTTGGAACAAGCTGAGGAGCGTGGCCGTGCTGAAGGTGGTTTCGAGATGTTAGCAAATCTAGTTCGCCAACATGTATTAAGCACTGAATTTGCTAGTCAGCAATTAGGTATGTCAGTATCTGAGTTTGAAGCCTTGCTGGAAGATTATCACCAATAACGGTCAAGATGGCGTTCTTGGAATTAAAAAACTCTAGGCGCAAAATCTTAAAAATCACAAACACGCATAGTATCAGGTAATTAAAAAAACTTGATACTATGCGTTTTATAGTGCACTGAATCTATATTAGGATACTACAATTCCTAAATCATTGTTAGAAATTGGTTTGAATTTTCCAATCAATTTGTTCAGTTTTTATATTATATTGTCATATCATAAGGTTATGTCCCTTATTTTCTCCTACAATTGACTTTTACCTGCTTTCTTCTTTTTTCTGTTTCTTATCTTGTCCACTCGAAACAGGTTTTGCAAGAAACCTACTTATTTTTGAAAGTACTTTTAATATATTTGATATGCTTAAAAAGATTTGAAACTAAATTCCAAATTAGAAAAAGGCTTGAAATACTAAAAAAAAAAAGTATACTCTAATTGAAAACGGTAACAAAACTAATTTAGAGTATTTCTCTCTTAAAAAGTTCTTGGTGAAACGAGATGTAGAAAGGAGATTTAGCCAAAGAGTCTATTAGTGCTAGAATAATAGATTGGAATTATTTTAGAAAAACGAAGTGAGCAGCTTATAAATTCAATTCCCCAAATAGATTCATAATAGTGTCTTTTGAAAAAAATGAAGGGCGACTTCCTTTATGAATACCGATTTCATCTATGAGGAAGATAGATAAAGTAGTTCATTGAACTAACTTATTTATTCTGTTTGTCGCTAGAAAAATCAGATCTTCTTGTGAAGATTGAGGAGATACTGAATGAAAATTAAAGAAGAAACTAGCAAGCTAGTAGCAGATTGCCCAAAACACCGCGCTTTGAGGTTGTAGATAAGACTGACGTATATAATCCAAGGTGAAGCGACTGTGGTTTGAAGAGATTTTCAAAGAGTATAGGCTAGAGAGTGTTGTGTTTTTATGTCCTTCTAGTAGAAAATGCTAGGCAGAAGAATGGGGAACTTGGATAGGAAAAATAGATTGAGAAAGGAGGTTAGAAGAGATGATTATTACAAAAATTAGCCGTTTAGGAACTTATGTGGGAGTCAATCCACATTTTGCAACATTGATAGATTTTTTAGAAAAAATAGGACTAGAAAATTTAACAGAAGGTCCGATTGATATTGATGGAGATCGACTGTTTGGGAATTGCTTTACTTATCTAGCAGATGGTCAAGCAGGAGCCTTCTTTGAAACTCACCAAAAATATTTGGATATTCATTTAGTTTTGGAAAACGAAGAAGCCATGGCTGTTACGTCGCCGGAAAATATAAGCGTTACCCAAAAGTATGATGATGAGAAAGATATTGAATTATACACAGGGAAAGTGGAACAGTTGGTTCATTTGAGAGCTGGCGAATGCCTCATCACTTTTCCAGAAGATTTACATCAACCAAAGGTTCGTATAAATGATGAACCTGTGAAAAAAGTTGTCTTTAAAGTTGCGATTTCTTAATGTAGAAAGGGAAGAACCATGAAAAAAATGAGAAAGTTTTTATGTCTAGCCGGAATTGCGCTAGCAGCCGTTGCCTTGGTAGCTTGTTCAGGAAAGAAAGAAACTACAGCTGACACTGAACCACCGACAGAATTATCTGGTGAGATTACAATGTGGCACTCCTTTACTCAAGGACCACGTTTAGAAAGTATTCAAAAATCAGCAGATGCTTTCATGCAAAAGCATCCAAAAACAAAAATCAAGATTGAAACATTCTCTTGGAATGACTTCTATACTAAATGGACTACAGGTTTAGCAAATGGAAATGTGCCAGATATCAGTACAGCTCTTCCTAACCAAGTAATGGAAATGGTAAACTCAGATGCTTTGGTTCCGTTAAACGATTCTATCAAGCGTATTGGACAGGATAAATTTAATGAAACAGCTTTAAATGAAGCAAAAATCGGAGATGATTACTACTCTGTTCCTCTTTATTCACATGCACAAGTTATGTGGGTTAGAACTGATTTGTTAAAAGAACATAATATTGAGGTTCCTAAAACTTGGGATCAACTCTATGAAGCTTCTAAAAAATTGAAAGAAGCTGGAGTTTATGGCTTGTCTGTTCCGTTTGGAACAAATGACTTAATGGCAACACGTTTCTTGAACTTCTACGTACGTAGTGGTGGTGGAAGCCTCTTGACAAAAGATCTTAAAGCAGACTTGACAAGCCAACTTGCTCAAGATGGTATTAAATACTGGGTTAAATTGTATAAAGAAATCTCACCTCAAGATTCTTTGAACTTTAATGTCCTTCAACAAGCTACCTTGTTCTATCAAGGAAAAACAGCATTTGACTTTAACTCTGGCTTCCATATTGGAGGAATCAATGCCAACAGTCCTCAACTAATTGATTCAATTGATGCTTATCCTATTCCAAAAATCAAAGAATCTGATAAGGACCAAGGAATTGAAACTTCAAACATTCCAATGGTTGTTTGGAAAAATTCAAAACACCCAGAAGTTGCTAAAGCATTCTTAGAATCACTTTATAATGAAGAAGACTACGTTAAATTCCTTGATTCAACTCCAGTAGGTATGTTGCCAACTATTAAGGGGATTAGTGATTCTGCAGCCTATAAAGAAAATGAAACTCGTAAGAAATTTAAACATGCTGAAGAAGTAATTACTGAAGCTGTTAAAAAAGGTACTGCTATTGGTTATGAAAATGGACCAAGTGTACAAGCTGGTATGTTGACTAACCAACACATTATTGAACAAATGTTCCAAGATATCATTACAAATGGAACAGACCCTATGAAAGCTGCAAAAGAAGCAGAAAAACAATTAAACGATTTATTTGAGGCTGTTCAGTAGGTGTAAAAGACTAGAAAATAGGTGGGCTAGTGAGCTGAAAAGCCCTAGCCCAATCTTGTAAAAGAAGGGAGAAGGAGAATGGTTAAAGAACGTAATTTAACTCGCTGGATATTTGTTTTGCCAGCTATGATTATCGTAGGATTACTCTTTGTTTATCCGTTTTTCTCGAGTATTTTTTATAGCTTTACCAATAAGCATTTGATTATGCCCAATTATAAATTTGTTGGTTTAGCTAACTATAAAGCTGTGCTATCAGATCCCAACTTCTTTAATGCGTTCTTTAATTCAATTAAGTGGACCATTTTCTCATTAGTTGGTCAAGTTTTAGTAGGGTTTGTATTGGCTTTAGCTCTTCACAGAGTACGCCACTTTAAGAAATTATATAGGACCTTATTGATTGTTCCTTGGGCATTTCCTACAATCGTTATTGCCTTTTCTTGGCAGTGGATTCTAAACGGGGTTTATGGCTACTTACCTAATCTAATCGTAAAATTAGGTTTAATGGAACATACACCTGCATTTTTGACAGATAGTACATGGGCATTCCTATGTTTGGTGTTTATCAACATTTGGTTTGGAGCGCCGATGATTATGGTTAATGTACTTTCAGCTTTGCAAACAGTACCAGAAGAACAATTTGAGGCTGCTAAGATAGATGGTGCTTCAAGTTGGCAGGTGTTCAAGTTTATCGTCTTTCCACATATTAAAGTGGTTGTAGGACTTCTAGTTGTTTTGAGAACTGTATGGATCTTTAATAACTTTGACATTATCTATCTTATTACTGGTGGTGGACCAGCTAATGCTACAACGACGCTTCCAATTTTTGCTTACAACCTAGGTTGGGGAACTAAATTGTTGGGTCGTGCTTCAGCAGTTACAGTGTTGCTCTTTATCTTCTTGATGGCAATTTGCTTTATCTACTTTGCTATCATCAGTAAGTGGGAAAAGGAGGGTAGAAAATAATGAAGAAGAAATCCAGTATTTATTTAGATATTCTCTCACATGTACTTTTAGTTGGTGCGACCATTGTTGCAATTTTCCCATTGATATGGATTATCATATCTTCTGTCAAGGGGAAAGGGGAATTAACTCAGTATCCAACACGATTTTGGCCTGAACAATTTACATTGGATTATTTCACTCATGTTATCAACGATTTGCACTTCATTGATAACATTCGAAACAGTTTAATCATTGCCTTGACTACAACCCTTATTGCGATTATTATTTCTGCTATGGCAGCCTATGGTATTGTTCGATTCTTCCCTAAATTGGGAGCAATTATGTCGAGACTACTCGTTATTACCTACATTTTCCCACCAATTTTGTTAGCAATTCCCTATTCAATTGCCATTGCTAAAGTTGGGTTAACAAATAGTTTATTTGGCTTGATGATGGTTTATCTATCTTTTAGTGTTCCATACGCGGTTTGGCTTTTAGTTGGATTTTTCCAAACAGTTCCAATTGGAATTGAAGAAGCAGCTCGAATTGATGGCGCTAATAAATTTGTGACTTTTTACAAAATTGTGTTACCGATTGTAGCGCCAGGTATTGTAGCAACAGCTATTTATACATTTATCAATGCTTGGAATGAATTCTTGTATGCCTTGATTTTGATTAACAATACAGGAAAGATGACAGTAGCAGTAGCCCTTCGTTCGCTTAATGGTTCAGAAATCCTAGACTGGGGAGATATGATGGCAGCATCTGTTATTGTAGTTCTTCCATCAATCATTTTCTTCTCAATTATCCAAAATAAGATTGCAAGTGGATTGTCAGAAGGTTCTGTGAAGTAATACTCAATGAAAATCAAAGGTCAAACTAGGAAACTAGCCGCAGGTTGCTCAAAGTACAGGTTTGAGGTTGTAGATAAAACTGACGAAGTCAGCTCAAAACATGTTTTTGAGGTTGTAGATGAAGCGACGCTGACGTGGTTTGAAGAGAAGTATAAGTTAAAATTAGAAAGTTTATTCAATAATAAAGGAGAAAAAACATGGTTAAATACGGTGTTGTTGGAACAGGGTATTTTGGAGCTGAGTTAGCTCGTTATATGCAAAAGAATGATGGAGCAGAGATTACTCTCCTCTATGATCCAGATAATGCAGAGGCAGTTGCAGAAGAATTGGGAGCAAAAGTAGCAAGCTCCCTAGATGAGTTGGTTTCTAGCGATGAAGTAGATTGTGTTATCGTCGCAACTCCAAATAATCTTCATAAGGAACCGGTTATTAAGGCTGCACAACATGGCAAAAATGTTTTCTGTGAAAAACCAATTGCACTTTCTTATCAAGATTGTCGCGAGATGGTTGATGCATGTAAAGAAAACAATGTAACCTTTATGGCAGGACATATTATGAACTTCTTTAATGGTGTCCATCATGCAAAAGAACTCATTACTCAAGGAGTGATTGGAGATGTTCTATATTGTCACACAGCTCGTAATGGTTGGGAAGAACAACAACCGTCCGTATCATGGAAAAAAATTCGTGAAAAATCAGGTGGTCACTTGTATCACCACATCCATGAATTGGATTGTGTACAATTCCTTATGGGTGGTATGCCTGAAACTGTAACCATGACAGGTGGGAATGTAGCCCATGAAGGTGAGAATTTCGGTGATGAAGATGATATGATTTTTGTCAATATGGAATTTTCTAATAAGCGTTTTGCCTTGTTAGAATGGGGTTCAGCTTATCGTTGGGGTGAACATTATGTCTTGGTTCAAGGGACTAAAGGTGCTATCCGCTTAGACTTATTCAACTGTAAAGGAACTCTTAAGCTAGATGGGCAAGAAAGTTATTTCTTGATTCATGAATCGCAAGAAGAAGATGATGATCGTACTCGTATCTATCATAGTACAGAGATGGATGGAGCAATTGCTTATGGTAAACCAGGTAAACGTACTCCATTATGGTTGTCATCTGTGATTGACAAAGAAATGCGCTATCTCCACGAGATTATGCAAGGCGCTCCAGTATCAGAAGAATTTGCAAAACTATTGACAGGTGAAGCTGCCCTAGAAGCAATTGCTACTGCAGATGCTTGTACCCAGTCTATGTTTGAAGATCGCAAAGTAAAATTGTCAGAAATTGTAAACTAAATTTTGGTATTCTCCTATTTATTAGGTCGACTTGCTCCTCTGAAAGTACTTTTAGAGGAGCTGTTTGACTTGGCTAGTTTTTGAAACTGAAATCTATTATACTACAAACTCTTGAAAGCGTTTTAATTTTAAGGTATAATAATCTCATAGAAACAAAGAAAAAAGAAAAGGAGGAAAGAGGATGCCACAGATTAGCAAAGAAGCCTTGATTGAACAAATCAAAGATGGAATCATCGTTTCTTGTCAGGCTCTTCCTCATGAACCGCTTTATACAGAAGCGGGAGGGGTGATTCCCTTGCTGGTCAAAGCGGCTGAGCAAGGTGGAGCAGTCGGTATCCGAGCCAATAGTGTTCGCGATATCAAGGAAATCAAGGAAGTCACCAAACTTCCGATTATTGGGATAATCAAACGAGATTATCCGCCGCAAGAACCCTTCATCACGGCTACCATGAAAGAAGTTGATGAATTAGCAGAACTGGACATCGAGGTGATTGCTCTGGATTGTACCAAGCGTGAACGCTACGATGGTTTGGAAATTCAAGAGTTCATTCGTCAGGTCAAGGAGAAATATCCTCATCAGCTTTTGATGGCAGACACCAGTACTTTTGAAGAAGGATTGGCAGCGGTCGAAGCAGGAATTGACTTTGTCGGAACAACCTTGTCAGGCTACACATCTTACAGTCCAAAAGTGGACGGTCCAGATTTTGAACTCATCAAAAAACTCTGCGATGCCGGTGTAGATGTCATTGCAGAAGGGAAAATTCATACACCAGAACAAGCCAAACAAATCCTTGAATATGGAGTGCGAGGCATCGTTGTTGGTGGCGCTATTACTAGACCAAAAGAGATTACAGAACGCTTCGTTGCTGGTCTCAAATAACACAATCTTAAAAAGAGGAGAGTGGTGGAATGAGTAGGATGAAATGAAATCGCATACAAGAAATAAAGAACTCATTATCCAAGTTGGATACGCTTATTACATAGGAGAATACAGATGAAATTTAGAAAATTAGCTTGTACAGTACTTGCGAGTGCTGCGGTTCTTGGTCTTGCTGCTTGTGGCAATTCTGGCGGAAGTAAAGATGCTGCCAAATCAGGTGGTGACGGTGCCAAAACAGAAATCACTTGGTGGGCATTCCCAGTATTTACCCAAGAAAAAACTGGTGACGGTGTTGGAACTTATGAAAAATCAATCATCGAAGCTTTTGAAAAAGCAAATCCAGATGTAAAAGTGAAATTGGAAACCATTGACTTCAAGTCAGGTCCTGAAAAAATCACAACAGCTATCGAAGCTGGAACAGCTCCAGACGTACTCTTTGATGCACCAGGACGTATCATCCAATACGGTAAAAACGGCAAATTGGCTGAGTTGAACGACCTCTTCACAGATGAATTTGTTAAAGATGTCAACAACGAAAACATCGTACAAGCAAGTAAAGCTGGAGACAAGGCTTATATGTATCCAATTAGTTCAGCTCCATTCTACATGGCAATGAACAAGAAAATGCTAGAAGATGCTGGAGTGGCAAACCTTGTAAAAGAAGGTTGGACAACTGATGATTTTGAAAAAGTATTGAAAGCACTCAAAGACAAGGGTTACACACCAGGTTCATTGTTCAGTTCTGGTCAAGGGGGAGACCAAGGAACACGTGCCTTTATCTCTAACCTTTATAGCGGTTCTGTAACAGATGAAAAAGTTAGCAAATATACAACTGATGATCCTAAATTCGTCAAAGGTCTTGAAAAAGCAACTGGCTGGATTAAAGACAATTTGCTCAATAATGGTTCACAATTTGACGGTGGGGCAGATATCCAAAACTTTGCCAACGGTCAAACATCTTACACAATCCTTTGGGCACCAGCTCAAAATGGTATCCAAGCTAAACTTTTGGAAGCAAGTAAGGTAGAAGTGGTAGAAGTACCGTTCCCATCAGACGAAGGTAAGCCAGCTCTTGAATACCTTGTAAACGGATTTGCAGTATTCAACAACAAAGATGACAAGAAAGTCGCTGCATCTAAGAAATTCATCCAATTTATCGCAGATGACAAAGAATGGGGACCTAAAGACGTAGTTCGTACAGGTGCCTTCCCAGTTCGTACTTCATTTGGCAAACTTTATGATGACAAACGTATGGAAACAATCAGTGGTTGGACTCAATACTACTCACCATACTACAACACTATTGATGGATTTGCTGAAATGAGAACACTTTGGTTCCCAATGTTGCAATCTGTATCAAATGGTGACGAAAAACCAGCGGACGCTTTGAAAGCCTTCACTGAAAAAGCGAACGAAACAATCAAAAAAGCTATGAAACAATAGTCCTTAGTTATTCTATGAAAAAGTAATTTTTTAAAGAACCTAAGAGTGTATACCCCCTTTTCCCTCTACACAGATAGTGTAAGAAAAGGGGGGATTTTGTTTAAAATGTAAGAAACTGTCACGAA
This sequence comes from Streptococcus pseudopneumoniae, assembly GCF_038148935.1. Lineage (GTDB taxonomy): Bacteria > Bacillota > Bacilli > Lactobacillales > Streptococcaceae > Streptococcus > Streptococcus pseudopneumoniae_U. The sequence goes on from NZ_JBBJZX010000015.1 coordinate 8,570, forward strand.
ATTAAAATGAAGTTCTTACATAAGCGAATCATAAAAAATTTCATTTTGATTTTAATACATTTTAACAGAAATCAAAAATCATCATTATTTGAAAGTGAGGTGCCGACTGTGAAAGTCAATAAAATCCGTATGAGGGAAACCGTAATTTCCTATGCTTTTCTAGCACCAGTGTTGTTCTTCTTTATTATCTTTGTTTTAGTACCAATGATTATGGGCTTCATCACAAGTTTCTTTAACTATTCTATGACTAGTTTTGAATTTGTGGGCTTAGATAACTATGTCCGTATGTTTAAAGATCCTGTCTTTACAAAATCTCTGATTAACACAGTTATTTTGGTTGTTGGCTCTGTACCGATTGTTGTTCTCTTCTCGCTCTTTGTAGCGTCACAGACCTACCATCAAAATGCCATTGCCAGATCCTTCTACCGTTTCGTCTTCTTCCTTCCAGTTGTAACAGGTAGTGTTGCCGTAACGGTTGTATGGAAATGGATCTATGATCCATTATCAGGGATTCTCAACTTTGTTTTGAAATCTAGTCATATCATTACACAAAATATTTCATGGCTGGGCGACAAGCACTGGGCATTGCTGGCGATTATGATTATCCTTTTGACAACGTCTGTTGGTCAACCGATTATCCTCTACATCGCAGCTATGGGGAATATTGACAATTCATTGGTTGAAGCAGCTCGTGTTGACGGTGCAACTGAATTTCAAGTTTTCTGGAAGATTAAATGGCCAAGCCTTCTTCCAACAACTCTTTATATCGCAATCATCACGACAATTAACTCCTTCCAAGTTTTCGCCTTGATTCAATTGTTGACATCTGGTGGGCCAAACTACTCTACAAGTACCTTGATGTACTATCTGTACGAAAAAGCCTTCCAATTGACAGAATACGGCTATGCCAACACCATTGGTGTCTTCTTGGCAGTCATGATTGCTATCGTAAGCTTTGTTCAATTTAAGGCGCTCGGAAACGACGTAGAATACTAAAGAAAGGAGACAGCTATGCAATCTACAGAAAAAAAACCATTAACAGCCTTTACTGTTATTTCAACAATCATTTTGCTCTTGTTGACTGTGCTGTTCATCTTTCCATTCTACTGGATTTTGACAGGGGCATTCAAATCACAACCTGATACAATCGTTATTCCTCCTCAGTGGTTCCCTAAAATGCCAACCATGGAAAACTTCCAACAACTCATGGTGCAAAACCCTGCCTTGCAATGGATGTGGAACTCAGTATTTATCTCATTGGTAACCATGTTCTTAGTCTGTGCAACCTCATCTCTAGCAGGTTATGTATTGGCTAAAAAACGTTTCTATGGTCAACGTATCCTCTTTGCCATCTTTATCGCTGCTATGGCACTTCCAAAACAAGTTGTCCTTGTACCATTGGTACGTATCGTCAACTTCATGGGAATTCATGACACTCTCTGGGCAGTTATCTTGCCTTTGATTGGATGGCCATTCGGTGTCTTCCTTATGAAACAATTCAGTGAAAATATCCCTACAGAATTGCTCGAATCAGCTAAAATCGATGGTTGTGGTGAGATTCGTACCTTCTGGAGCGTAGCCTTCCCAATTGTGAAGCCAGGATTTGCAGCCCTTGCAATCTTCACCTTCATCAATAGTTGGAACGACTACTTCATGCAGTTGGTTATGTTGACTTCACGTAACAATTTGACCATCTCACTTGGGGTTGCAACTATGCAGGCTGAAATGGCAACCAACTATGGTTTGATCATGGCAGGGGCTGCTCTTGCTGCTGTGCCAATCGTAACAGTCTTCCTAGTCTTCCAAAAATCCTTCACACAAGGGATTACTATGGGAGCGGTCAAAGGATAATACTCTGCGAAAATCGAATTCAAACTACGTCAGCGTCGCCTTGCTATACTTAAGTATTGCCTGCGGTTAGCTTCCTAGTTTGTTCTTCAATTTTCATTGAGTATAGGAAAATCAATCTATCAGAATACAGAAGTATATTTTATAGATTAAAAGAATATAGAGTTATAAGTGTCTACAAAATGGAGGGTATGCAGTTACTTTATGAAGTTTTGTCAGACACTTATCAACTTAAGAATGGTTTTAGTTAACTATCAGAAACGAAGGAAAGAGTATGATTTTTGACGATTTGAAAAATATCACCTTTTACAAAGGAATTCATCCCAATTTAGATAAGGCTATCGACTATCTCTACCAACATCGTAAAGATTCATTCGAGTTAGGAAAATATGAGATTGATGGTGACAAGGTCTTTCTAGTTGTTCAAGAAAATGTCCTAAATAAAGCTGAAAATGACCAGTTTGAACATCACAAGAACTATGCAGACTTGCATTTGTTGGTAGAAGGGCATGAATATTCGAGTTACGGTTCACGTATCAAAGATGAAGCAGTAGCATTCGACGAAGCGAGTGACATTGGCTTTGTTCATTGTCATGAAAAATACCCACTCTTGTTGGGTTATCACAATTTTGCGATTTTCTTTCCAGGAGAACCACACCAGCCAAATGGTTATGCAGGTATGGAAGAGAAGGTTCGCAAATATCTCTTTAAAATTTTGATTGATTAAAAAATCAGGAGGAGCAAACATGGCACAAAAAGGAGTAAGCCTTATCAAGGCAGCATTTGATACAGATAACTTTCTCATGCGTTTTAGTGAGAAGGTCTTGGATATCGTGACAGCCAATCTTCTTTTTGTCGTCTCTTGTTTACCCATCGTGACGATTGGAGTGGCTAAAATTAGCCTTTATGAGACTATGTTTGAGATTAAGAAGAGCAGACGTGTGCCTGTCTTTAAAATCTATCTAAGAGCTTTCAAGCAAAATCTGAAACTAGGTCTTCAGTTAGGTCTGCTTGAGTTGGGTATCGTCTCATTAAGCCTTCTAGACCTCTATCTCTTTTGGGGTCAGACAGCTATGCCTTTCCAAATGGTGAAAGCTATTTGTCTAGGCGTTCTTATCTTCCTTACTATCGTGATGTTGGCTAGCTATCCCATCGCTGCACGCTATGATTTGACTTGGAAAGAAGTGCTGCAAAAAGGACTTATCTTGGCAAGTTTTAACTTTCCTTGGTTCTTCCTCATGTTAGCTATTCTCTTTCTTATTGTGATGGTTCTTTATCTGTCCGCCTTCAGTTTACTTTTAGGTGGCTCAGCCTTCCTGCTTTTTGGGTTTGGACTCTTAGTCTTTATCCAGACTGGATTGATGGAGAAGATTTTCGCAAAATACCAATAGGATGGCTTGTCTATGAAACTACTTTCAAGCCATAAACGTTTCAAAATGCATATCGAAACTAAAATCTAAGTGTACACAAGATATTGAAAGCGTTTTTCACAAGGTGTATACTAAACACGTAAAGAATAAATCCTGCTTTTAGCAGAAAAAAGAAAACTTAGGAGAAAATCTATGTCAGATTTAAAAAAATACGAAGGTGTCATTCCGGCCTTCTACGCATGTTATGATGATCAAGGAGAAGTAAGTCCAGAGCGCACACGTGCCTTGGTTCAATACTTCATTGATAAAGGTGTTCAAGGTCTTTACGTCAATGGTTCTTCTGGTGAATGTATCTACCAAAGCGTTGAAGACCGCAAGTTAATTTTGGAAGAAGTCATGGCAGTTGCCAAAGGTAAATTGACCATCATTGCTCATGTTGCCTGCAACAATACCAAAGACAGTATGGAACTGGCTCGCCACGCTGAAAGCTTGGGAGTAGATGCCATTGCAACAATTCCACCGATTTACTTCCGTTTGCCAGAATACTCAGTTGCCAAATACTGGAACGATATTAGTTCTGCAGCTCCAAACACAGACTACGTGATTTATAACATTCCTCAATTAGCAGGTGTTGCTTTGACTCCAAGCCTTTACACAGAAATGTTGAAAAATCCACGTGTTATCGGTGTTAAAAATTCTTCAATGCCAGTTCAAGATATCCAAACCTTTGTGAGCCTTGGTGGGGAAGACCATATCGTCTTTAACGGTCCAGATGAACAGTTCCTAGGAGGTCGCCTCATGGGTGCCAAAGCTGGTATCGGTGGTACATATGGTGCTATGCCAGAACTCTTCTTGAAACTCAACCAATTGATTGCGGACAAAGACTTGGAAACAGCGCGTGAATTGCAGTATGCTATCAACGCAATCATTGGCAAACTCACTGCTGCACATGGAAATATGTATGGTGTCATTAAAGAAGTTTTGAAGATCAATGAAGGACTGAACATTGGTTCTGTTCGTTCACCATTGACACCAGTGACTGAAGACGATCGTCCAGTTGTAGAAGCAGCTGCAGCCTTGATTCGTGAAACCAAGGAGCGCTTCCTCTAATCCATAAGGAGGTATTTATGACACACTACGTTGCAATTGATATTGGTGGAACCAACATCAAATATGGTTTGATTGACCAAGAAGGCCAACTTGTTGAATCGCATGAAATGCCAACTGAGGCGCATAAGGGTGGACCTCATATCTTACAAAAAACCAAAGATATTGTAGCCAGCTATTTAGAAAAAGGCCCAGTAGCAGGTGTTGCTATTTCTTCTGCAGGAATGGTGGATCCAGACAAGGGTGAGATTTTCTATGCTGGGCCTCAGATTCCCAACTATGCAGGCACCCAGTTCAAAAAGGAAATCGAAACTAGCTTTAATATTCCTTGTGAAATTGAAAATGACGTCAACTGTGCAGGTCTTGCGGAAGCTGTATCTGGTTCAGGTAAGGGAGCGAGTGTCACCCTTTGCTTGACCATTGGAACAGGTATCGGTGGTTGTTTGATTATGGATGGGAAAGTCTTCCATGGATTTAGCAATTCAGCCTGTGAAGTTGGTTATATGCATATGCAGGATGGAGCGTTCCAAGATTTGGCTTCTACGACAGCATTGGTGGAGTATGTAGCAACAGCTCATGGCGATCCAGTTGATCAGTGGAATGGTCGACGCATTTTCAAGGAAGCCACTGAAGGCAATAAACTCTGCATGGCTGGTATTGACCGTATGGTTGACTATCTAGGAAAAGGTCTGGCAAATATTTGCTATGTGGCCAATCCAGAAGTGGTCATTCTCGGGGGTGGTATCATGGGACAAGAGGCGATCCTCAAACCCAAGATCCGCACAGCCTTAAAAGATGCCTTGGTACCAAGTCTAGCCGAAAAAACACGATTAGAATTTGCCCATCACCAGAATACAGCAGGGATGTTGGGAGCATATTATCATTTTAAGACAAAACAATCCTAGTTTGGCCCAGCCAAACTAGGATTTTCTGACACGTTTTTGTCTACGATAGCCGTTGAGTTTTTTATTTTCCCAGTAGCTATTAAAGATTTTTTCCTTGCTTTCGCGATTGATTTCTAAAAAATAGGCATAAATCAAATCGATAAAGAAGAGCATAGGAAGTTGAGCGGATATTCGTTGGATATAGGAAGACTGGCTGTGGGTGGCTACAAGAACAGTCTCTGTGTAGGCCTGACTATCTTTATTGGGAACACTTGAAAAGAGTACAGTCTTTGCCCCCATCTCCTTAGCGTCTAATAAACTGTCTAAAATAGAGGGAGTTGTGCCAGAAAGTGAGAAACCAAGTACGAGACAATTTTCGTCCATAATACTGGTTGTCCAGGCAAAGCCGTCTTGATCGGTCAAAGCCTCGCAGACCACACCCAGACGCATGAAGCGCAATTTCATTTCACGAGCTACGAGGCCAGAACTCCCTGTTCCGAAGAAGTAGACACGCTCAGCATCTTCGATTAATTGGGCAATTCGTTCTAGTTGGACTTCGTCAATCAAGTCTTGTGTTTGTTCCCGCATATTGCTATAACTTCTGAGGACTCGTTTGGTCAGTGGACTGTGCTTGAAGACTTGGTTGGCTTGATTTTCTGCCTCATGTTGGTATTGGAAAATAAATTCTCGGTAGCCAGTAAAGCCACACTTTTTAGCAAAGCGAGTTAGTGCAGCCTGAGAGATATGTAATTTTTGAGTGACCTGTTGGGAGGAAAGGTCATCTTGAATGGTTTCTGCTTGTAAAAAATAGCGAGCGATTTCTTGCTCTAGGTCTGTCATTTCTTCAAAATGTGAATCAATGACAGTTGCGATATCTGGTTTGTCCATAGGGAAGGCTCCTTTAAATGAGTCGTGTTGGAAAAAGACTAGATTATTGAACTTTTACATTCATTATAACATATAATATAGGGATGAATAAATAAAAACGCATCTTACTGTAAAAACGAAAAAAAGCATCTTTCTTTTCCATAATTTTCTGCTCAAATTGTGGTACAATTAAGAGTAAGATTTTAAGTTAGAAATGAGACTGATTTGTATGAGAAAATTTAACAGCCATTCGATTCCGATTCGGCTTAATTTATTGTTTTCAATCGTCATTTTACTCTTTATGACCATTATTGGTCGTTTGTTGTATATGCAGGTTTTGAACAAGGATTTTTACGAAAAAAAGCTAGCCTCCGCTAGTCAGACCAAGGTCACAACCAGTTCTGCCCGTGGGGAAATTTATGATGCTAGTGGAAAACCTTTGGTTGAAAATACTGTGAAACAAGTTGTTTCCTTTACGCGTAGCAATAAAATGACGGCTACAGACTTAAAAGAAATAGCTAAAAAGTTACTGACTTATGTGAGCATCAGTTCGCCAAATTTGACAGAACGCCAGCTGGCTGATTACTATTTGGCTGATCCTGAAATCTATAAAAAAACAGTGGAAGCTCTCCCAAGTGAGAAACGCTTGGATTCAGATGGCAATCGCCTATCCGAATCAGAACTGTATAACAATGCGGTCGATAGTGTCCAAGCGAGTCAACTAAACTATACAGAGGATGAAAAGAAAGAAATCTATCTTTTTAGTCAGTTAAATGCTGTTGGAAACTTTGCGACAGGAACCATTGCGACAGATCCTCTAAATGATTCTCAGGTGGCTGTTATTGCCTCTATTTCAAAGGAGATGCCTGGCATTAGTATTTCTACTTCTTGGGATCGAAAGATTTTGGAAACTTCCCTTTCTTCTATAGTAGGGAGTGTATCCAGTGAAAAAGCTGGTCTCCCAGCGGAAGAAGCAGAAGCCTATCTTAAAAAAGGCTATTCTCTAAATGACCGTGTTGGAACCTCCTATTTGGAAAAGCAATATGAAGAGACCTTACAAGGAAAACGCTCGGTAAAAGAAATCCATCTGGATAAATATGGCAATATGGAAAGCGTGGATACAATTGAGGAAGGTAGTAAGGGGAACAATATCAAGCTGACCATTGATTTGGCCTTCCAAGATAGCGTGGATGCTTTGCTGAAAAGTTATTTCAATTCCGAGCTAGGAAATGGTGGAGCCAAGTATTCTGAAGGTGTGTATGCAGTCGCCCTTAACCCAAAAACAGGTGCTGTTTTGTCTATGTCAGGGATTAAACATGACTTGAAAACGGGAGAGTTGACGCCTGATTCCTTGGGAACGGTAACCAATGTCTTTGTTCCAGGTTCGGTTGTTAAGGCGGCGACCATCAGCTCAGGTTGGGAAAATGGAGTCTTGTCAGGAAATCAGACCTTGACAGACCAGTCCATTGTCTTCCAAGGTTCAGCTCCAATTAATTCTTGGTATACTGCCTTTTCTGTGCCAATGCCGATTACGGCGGTTCAGGCTCTAGAGTATTCATCCAATGCTTATATGGTCCAAACAGCCTTAGGTCTTATGGGGCAAACCTATCAACCAAATATGTTTGTCGGCACCAGCAATCTAGAGTCTGCTATGGGTAAATTGCGTTCAACCTTTGGCGAATATGGCTTGGGGTCTGCGACCGGGATTGACCTACCAGATGAATCTACTGGATTTATTCCCAAAGAGTATAACTTTGCCAATTTCATTACCAATGCCTTTGGGCAGTTTGATAACTATACGCCGATGCAATTGGCTCAGTATGTAGCAACTATTGCAAATGATGGTGTTCGTGTGGCTCCTCGTATTGTTGAAGGCATTTATGGAAATAATGATAAGGGGGGCCTAGGCGACTTGATTCAGCAACTGCAACCGACAGAGATGAATAAGGTCAATATATCCGACTCCGATATGAGTGTCTTGCACCAAGGTTTTTATCAGGTTGCTCATGGGACTAGTGGATTGACAACTGGACGTGCCTTTTCAAATGGTGCCTTGGTATCTATTAGCGGAAAAACGGGTACAGCCGAAAGCTATGTGGCAGATGGTCAGGAAGCAACCAATACCAATGCGGTGGCCTATGCCCCATCTGATAATCCCCAAATCGCTGTTGCAGTGGTCTTTCCTCATAATACCAATCTAACAAATGGTGTAGGACCTTCCATTGCGCGTGATATTATCAATCTGTATCAAAAATACCATCCAATGAACTAGAAAGGAAATTATGCTTTATCCAACACCCATTGCCAAGCTGATTGACAGTTATTCCAAGTTACCAGGTATCGGGATTAAGACGGCCACGCGTCTGGCCTTTTATACGATTGGGATGTCTGATGACGATGTCAATGAATTTGCCAAAAATCTCCTTTCTGCTAAGAGAGAATTGACCTACTGTTCCGTTTGTGGACGTTTGACAGATGATGATCCTTGCTCCATTTGTACCGATCCGAGTCGTGACCAGACAACGATTTTGGTGCTAGAGGATAGTCGTGATGTGGCAGCCATGGAGAACATCCAAGAATACCATGGTCTCTATCATGTCCTGCATGGCCTCATTTCTCCTATGAATGGTATCAGTCCAGATGATATCAATCTCAAGAGTCTCATGACTCGTCTGATGGATAGTGAGGTTTCAGAAGTAATCGTAGCAACCAATGCCACAGCAGATGGGGAAGCGACTTCCATGTATCTTTCGCGTTTGCTCAAGCCAGCTGGCATCAAGGTTACGCGCCTGGCAAGAGGTCTTGCTGTGGGAGCAGATATCGAGTATGCAGATGAAGTCACACTCTTACGGGCTATTGAAAATCGGACAGAGTTGTAAGTGTGGACAAATTTACGAAGTCCATTCATTTATAAAAAATCAAGGAGGCTGAAAATCGTTCATATTGGCCTCTTTTTGTATAGTGTGATGAGTAGGATCAGGTTCAAGTTTTAAAAAAATAAGCAAATATGATATACTAAAGAGCGAGTATTCTAGTAGAATTAGGACAAATAATATGAAACAAACGATTATTCTTTTATATGGTGGACGGAGTGCGGAACGCGAAGTCTCTGTCCTGTCAGCTGAAAGTGTCATGCGTGCGGTCAATTACGACCGTTTCACAGTTAAGACTTTCTTTATCAGTCAGTCAGGTGACTTTATCAAAACGCAGGAATTTAGTCAGACTCCAGGTCAAGAGGACAGTCTCATGACCAATGAAACTATTGATTGGGATAAGAAAGTTGCACCAAGTGCCATCTACGAAGAAGGGGCAGTAGTCTTCCCAGTTCTTCACGGTCCGATGGGAGAAGACGGCTCTGTCCAAGGATTCTTAGAAGTTTTGAAAATGCCGTATGTCGGCTGCAATATCTTGTCATCTAGCCTTGCCATGGACAAAATCACGACCAAGCGTGTGTTAGAATCTGCTGGTATTGCCCAAGTTCCTTATGTGGCTATCGTTGAAGGGGATGATGTGACTGCTAAGATCGCTGAAGTGGAAGAAAAATTGACTTACCCAGTTTTCACAAAACCATCTAATATGGGTTCTAGTGTCGGTATTTCTAAGTCTGAAAATCAAGAAGAACTCCGTCAAGCCTTGAAACTTGCCTTCCAATATGACAGCCGTGTCTTGGTTGAGCAAGGAGTGAATGCCCGTGAAATCGAGGTTGGTCTCTTGGGCAACTACGATGTCAAGAGTACGCTACCAGGAGAAGTGGTCAAGGATGTTGCCTTTTATGACTACGATGCCAAGTATATTGACAACAAAATTACCATGGATATCCCAGCTAAAATCAGTAATGATGTGATAGCTGTCATGCGTCAAAATGCAGAAACTGCCTTCCGTGCCATTGGTGGCCTCGGTCTCTCTCGTTGTGATTTCTTCTATACAGATAAGGGAGAGATTTTCCTCAACGAGCTCAATACCATGCCAGGCTTCACCCAGTGGTCAATGTATCCACTACTTTGGGAAAATATGGGAATCAGCTACCCAGACTTAATAGAACGTTTGGTTGACCTTGCCAAGGAAAGTTTTGACAAGCGCGAAGCGCATTTGCTATAAAATGAAAGAGAGGGTAGAAGCCAGAACCATCACTGTAAGGTGACTAAAGTTCTCGAGCTTCGCCCCTTTTTAAAGGAGTAGAAATGAAATTAACAATCCATGAAGTGGCCCAAGTTGTAGGAGCTAAAAATGATATCAGCATCTTTGAGGACACCCAGTTAGAGAAAGCTGAGTTTGACAGTCGTTTGATTGCGACAGGAGATTTATTTGCGCCCCTCAAAGGTGCGCGTGACGGTCATGACTTTATCGAAACAGCTTTTGAAAATGGCGCTGCTGTAACCCTGTCTGAGAAAGAAATCGCAAATCATCCCTATATTCTAGTAGATGATGTCTTGACAGCCTTTCAAACCCTAGCTGCCTACTATCTTGAAAAAACAGCAGTTGATGTCTTTGCTGTTACAGGTTCAAATGGTAAAACAACAACCAAAGACATGTTGGCGCACCTGCTATCAACAACCTACAAAACTTACAAAACACAAGGTAACTACAATAATGAGATTGGCCTTCCCTACACAGTTCTCCATATGCCTGAAGGAACAGAAAAGTTGGTCTTGGAGATGGGACAGGATCACTTGGGAGATATTCATCTCTTGTCTGAATTGGCTCATCCAAAGACAGCCATTGTGACCTTGGTTGGGGAAGCTCATTTGGCCTTTTTCAAAGACCGTTCAGAGATTGCAAAAGGAAAAATGCAAATTGCAGATGGCATGGCTTCAGATTCCTTGCTTTTGGCCCCAGCCGACTCCATTGTAGAGGCCTACTTGCCAGCTGATAAAAAGGTGGTTCGTTTTGGGCAAGGAGCAGAGCTGGAAATTACAGACTTGATAGAGCGCAAGGATAGTCTGACCTTTAAGGCTAATTTCTTGGAACAAGCCCTTGATTTGCCAGTGACTGGTAAGTACAATGCCACCAATGCTATGATTGCATCCTATGTTGCCCTGCAAGAAGGAGTGACTGAGGAGCAGATTCGTCAGGCCTTCCAAAATCTTGAATTGACGCGTAATCGTACCGAGTGGAAGAAAGCAGCCAATGGAGCAGATATCCTGTCTGACGTATATAATGCCAATCCAACTGCTATGAAGCTGATTTTAGAGACTTTCTCTGCCATTCCAGCCAATGAAGGTGGCAAAAAAATCGCTGTCTTGGCGGATATGAAGGAACTTGGTGACCAGTCTGTTCAGCTCCATAACCAGATGATTTTGAGTCTCTCGCCAGATGTGTTGGATACCGTTATTTTCTACGGAGAAGACATTGCCGAATTGGCCCAACTTGCCAGTCAAATGTTCCCAATCGGACATGTTTTCTACTTCAAGAAAACAGCTGACGAGGACCAATTTGAAGACCTAGTTAAGCAGGTCAAGGAAAGCCTTGGGGCTCATGATCAAATCCTGCTCAAAGGCTCTAACTCTATGAATCTAGCCAAGTTGGTAGAAAGTTTAGAACATGAAGACAAGTGATTTTGTCAAGTATTTGCAAAGAATGATTGCCATTACAGATACTGGATTAACCTTTACAAAGGATCCTTTCGACCGTGAGCGCTACGAAGACTTGCGAGGCCTTTTATCTGAAATGTTGAATCAAGCATCAGACCTTGATGCCGAAGAAGTGGCAGAAGTCTTGAAGCCAACTTCTGCTTATGCGACTCCGTTAATGGACGTCCGTGCTTGGATTGTTGAGGACGAAAAAATTTGTCTGGTTAGGGGACAAGGAGAGGATGATTGGGCTTTACCAGGTGGTTTTGGTGAGGTCGGTTATTCACCAACTGAAAATATTCTCAAGGAAATTGAAGAAGAAACCGGTTTTAAAGCCAAAGTTGAAAGACTACTAGCTGTTTTTGATACCAATCGTTTCCAACTACAGAGCAAACAATATGCAAAGTTTGTTTTTGAATGTAAGTTTCTCGATGGACAATTTCAAGAAAATCAAGAAATCGCTGACCTTCAATTTTTTGCCATTGACCAGCTGCCGAACTTATCTGAAAAACGCATTACCAAGGAGCAAATAGAGATTCTTTGGCAGGTTTATCAAGGCCAGAGGGAGCAATATCTTGACTAAGAAGATGATTATCGTATTTCTAAATCCATTTTTGACAAATAGCATGGTATAATAAAATGCAGGAAAATTTTGAATCATGAGGAAGACTAGATGAATTTATGGGATATTTTTTTTACGACCCAAGCAACAGAGCCACCAAAGTTTGATCTTTTTTGGTATGTCAGTATATTTACACTCTTGGCTTTGACCTTTTATACAGCCTATCGTTATCGTGAAAAGAAGGTTTACCAACGATTTTTCCAAATCTTGCAGGCCGTTCAGTTAATCCTTCTTTATGGTTGGTACTGGGTCAATCATATGCCACTATCAGAAAGCTTACCCTTTTACCATTGTCGTATGGCTATGTTTGTGGTGCTTTTGCTACCTGGTCAGTCCAAATATCGGCAGTATTTTGCATTACTAGGAACATTTGGGACATTAGCAGCCTTTGTTTATCCAGTGCCAGATCCTTATCCATTCCCGCATATTGCGATTTTATCCTTTATCTTTGGGCACTTAGCTCTCTTGGGGAACTCACTGGTTTATCTATTGAGACAGTATGATGCACGATTGCTAGATGTGAAGAGAATTTTTCTTATGACCTTTGGACTAAATGCCTTAATTTTTGTGGTCAATTTGGTAACAGGTGGAGATTACGGATTCTTGACCAAACCGCCATTGGTTGGAGATCACGGCTTAGTGGCTAATTATTTAATCGTTTCTGTAGCCTTGTCAGCAGCCATTACTTTGACAAAGAAAATCTTGGAACTATTTTTAGAACAAGAAGCAGAAAAAATGATTGCAAAGAAAGCTTAGAAATGAGCTTTCTTTTTTGGCAATAGACAGATTGTTGTTGGCTACATAGAGCAGAAAAATTCTTGTAAAGGAAAAGTGAAAAATTGGCTAGTAAATTTAGGAAAAACTAAGCACAATCAGATTTTTTGTGTTATAATATTCTGTGAATAGCTATGCCCATGTTTAGCTATGGAATATTACGAAGTGAGAAACTTGGAAGATAGAGAGGATGCGATGTAATGGCTAGAGAAGGCTTTTTTACAGGTCTAGATATTGGAACAAGCTCTGTCAAGGTGCTTGTAGCCGAGCAGAGAAATGGTGAATTAAATGTAATTGGCGTGAGTAATGCCAAAAGTAAAGGTGTAAAGGATGGAATTATTGTTGATATTGATGCAGCAGCAACTGCTATCAAATCAGCCATTTCCCAAGCAGAAGAAAAGGCAGGCATTTCGATTAAATCAGTGAATGTCGGCTTACCTGGTAATCTTCTGCAGGTAGAACCAACTCAAGGGATGATTCCAGTAACATCTGATACCAAGGAAATTACGGATCAAGATGTTGAAAATGTTGTCAAATCAGCTTTGACAAAGAGTATGACACCTGACCGTGAAGTCATTACCTTTATTCCTGAAGAATTTATTGTGGATGGTTTCCAAGGAATTCGTGACCCACGTGGCATGATGGGGGTTCGCCTTGAAATGCGTGGCTTGCTTTATACAGGACCTCGTACTATCTTGCACAATTTGCGTAAGACGGTTGAGCGTGCAGGTGTTCAGGTTGAAAATGTTATCATTTCGCCACTAGCAATGGTTCAATCAGTTTTGAACGAAGGTGAACGTGAATTTGGTGCGACAGTGATTGATATGGGGGCAGGGCAAACGACTGTCGCTACAATCCGTAACCAAGAACTCCAGTTCACCAATATTCTTCAAGAAGGCGGAGATTATGTAACTAAGGATATCTCTAAAGTCTTGAAAACTTCTCAGAAGTTGGCTGAAGGTTTGAAATTGAACTATGGAGAGGCTTATCCTCCTCTTGCAAGTAAAGAAACCTTCCAAGTAGAGGTTATTGGGGAAGTAGAACCTGTTGAAGTGACAGAAGATTACTTGTCAGAGATTATTTCCGCACGAATCAAGCATATCTTTGAACAAATCAAACAAGACCTAGAAAGAAGACATTTATTGGATCTTCCTGGTGGAATTGTTTTGATCGGTGGGAATGCTATTTTACCAGGTATGGTAGAATTGGCTCAAGAAGTCTTTGGTGTCCGTGTGAAACTCTATGTTCCAAACCAAGTTGGTATTCGCAATCCAGCCTTTGCGCATGTGATTAGTCTATCAGAATTCGCTGGACAATTGACAGAAGTCAATCTTTTGGCTCAAAGAGCAGTCAAGGGTGAGGTTGCTCTGACTCATCAACCAATTAGTTTTGGAGGAATGATTCAGAAAACAGCTCAGTTTGTACAATCAACGCCTGTTCAACCAGCCCCTGCTCCAGAAGTAGAGCCTGTGGCGCCTACAGAACCAATGGCGGATTTCCAACAAGCTTCACAAAATAAACCGAAATTAGCAGATCGTTTCCGTGGCTTGATCGGAAGCATGTTTGACGAATAAAGAGGAAAAATAAATTATGACATTTTCATTTGATACAGCTGCTGCTCAAGGTGCAGTGATTAAAGTAATTGGTGTCGGTGGAGGCGGTGGCAATGCCATCAACCGTATGGTCGACGAAGGTGTTACAGGCGTAGAATTTATCGCAGCAAACACAGATGTACAAGCATTGAGCAGTACAAAAGCTGAGACTGTTATTCAGTTGGGTCCTAAATTGACTCGCGGTTTGGGTGCAGGAGGTCAACCTGAGGTTGGTCGTAAAGCTGCTGAAGAAAGTGAAGAGACACTGACTGAAGCTATTAGTGGTGCAGATATGGTCTTCATCACTGCTGGTATGGGAGGAGGATCTGGAACTGGAGCTGCTCCTGTTATTGCTCGTATCGCCAAAGATTTGGGCGCCCTTACAGTTGGTGTTGTAACACGTCCGTTTGGTTTTGAAGGAAGCAAGCGTGGACAATTTGCTGTAGAAGGAATCAATCAGCTTCGTGAGCATGTAGATACTCTATTGATCATCTCAAACAACAACTTGCTTGAAATTGTTGATAAGAAAACTCCACTTCTTGAAGCACTTAGCGAAGCGGATAACGTACTTCGTCAAGGTGTTCAAGGAATTACCGATTTGATTACAAATCCTGGTTTGATTAACCTTGACTTTGCCGATGTGAAAACAGTTATGGCAAATAAAGGGAACGCTCTTATGGGTATTGGTATCGGTAGTGGAGAAGAACGTGTGGTAGAAGCAGCTCGTAAGGCAATTTACTCACCACTTCTTGAAACAACTATTGACGGTGCTGAGGATGTTATCGTCAACGTTACTGGTGGTCTTGATTTAACCTTGATTGAAGCTGAAGAGGCTTCACAAATTGTGAACCAGGCAGCAGGTCAAGGAGTGAACATCTGGCTCGGTACTTCAATTGATGAAAGTATGCGTGATGAAATTCGCGTAACAGTTGTTGCAACTGGTGTTCGTCAAGATCGTGTTGAAAAGGTTGTGGCTCCACAAGCTAGACCTACTACTAACTACCGTGAGACAGTGAAACCAGCTCATTCACATGGCTTTGATCGTCATTTTGATATGGCAGAAACAGCTGAATTGCCAAAACAAAATCCACGTCGTTTGGAACCAACTCAGGCATCTGCTTTTGGTGATTGGGATCTTCGCCGTGAATCGATTGTTCGTACAACAGATTCAGTCGTTTCTCCAGTTGAACGCTTTGAAGCCCCAACATCACAAGATGAAGATGAATTGGATACACCTCCATTTTTCAAAAATCGTTAAGTAAATGAATGTAAAAGAAAATACAGAACTTGTTTTTCGAGAAGTCGCAGAGGCGAGTCTGAGTGCTCATCGAGAGAGTGACTCGGTCTCTGTCATTGCAGTTACCAAGTATGTAGATGTACCGACAGCGGAAGCCTTGCTTCCGCTAGGTGTTCATCATATTGGTGAAAATCGTGTCGATAAGTTTCTGGAGAAATATCAAGCTTTAAAAGATCGAGATGTTACTTGGCATTTGATTGGTACCTTGCAAAGACGTAAGGCGAAAGATGTCATTCAATACGTTGATTATTTCCATGCCTTGGATTCAGTTAAGCTAGCAGAGGAAATTCAAAAAAGAAGTGACCGAGTCATCAAGTGTTTCATTCAGGTAAATATTTCTAAAGAAGAAAGCAAACACGGTTTTTCGAGAGAGGAACTGCTGGAAATCTTGCCAGAGTTAGCCAGACTAGATAAGATTGAATATGTTGGTTTAATGACGATGGCACCTTTTGAGGCTAGCAGTGAGCAGTTGAAAGAAATTTTCAAGGCGACCCAAGATTTACAAAGAGAAATCCAAGAAAAACAAATTCCCAATATGCCTATGACCGAGTTAAGTATGGGAATGAGTCGTGATTATAAAGAAGCGATTCAATTCGGTTCCACCTTTGTTCGTATAGGTACAGCATTTTTTAAGTAGGAGAGAACCATGTCTTTAAAAGATAGATTCGATAGATTTATAGATTATTTTACGGAGGATGAGGATTCAACGATTCCTTATGAAAAAGGAAATGAACCCGTGTTTACTCCAGTAAATTCTTCACAGGAACCGGCTCTCCCAATGAATCAGCCTTCACAGTCTGCTGCTGCAAAAGATAGCAATATCACCAGACTGCATGCAAGACAACAGGAATTGGCAAATCAGAGCCAGCGTTCAACTGATAAGGTAATTATAGATGTTCGTTATCCTAGAAAATATGAAGATGCAACAGAAATTGTTGATTTATTGGCAGGAAACGAAAGTATTTTAATTGATTTTCAGTATATGACAGAGGTACAGGCCCGTCGTTGTTTGGACTATTTGGATGGAGCTTGTCATGTTTTAGCTGGTAATCTGAAAAAGGTAGCATCTACTATGTATCTGTTAACACCAGTGAATGTTATTGTGAATGTAGAAGATATTCGTTTACCAGATGAAGAACAAAATGGTGAGTTTGGCTTTGATATGAAGCGAAATAGAGTACGATAATGATTTTTTTAATTCGTATGATTTATAATGCAGTGGATATTTACTCCCTGATTTTGGTGGCCTTTGCTGTCATGTCTTGGTTTCCAGGCGCCTACGAATCCAGTTTAGGTCGTTGGATTGTAGCATTGGTAAAACCAGTGCTTGCTCCCTTGCAACGCCTGCCTTTACAGATAGCGGGTCTTGATTTATCTGTTTGGGTTGCGATTGTTTTGATTCGATTTTTAGGAGAAAACCTAGTTCGTTTTCTGGCGATGATAGGATGAATAAAGGGATTTACCAGCATTTCTCCATAGAAGATCGTCCGTTTCTTGATAAGGGAATGGAATGGATAAAGAAGGTAGAAGATAGCTATGCTCCTTTTTTAACTCCTTTTATCAATCCTCATCAGGAGAAGCTATTAAAAATTTTAGCCAAAACCTATGGTCTTGCTTGTAGCAGTAGTGGGGAATTCGTCTCGAGTGAGTATGTTCGAGTTTTATTATACCCAGATTATTTCCAACCAGAGTTTTCAGATTTTGAAATATCTCTCCAGGAAATTGTGTATTCCAATAAATTTGAACACTTAACGCATGCTAAGATTTTAGGGACAGTCATCAATCAATTAGGGATTGAACGGAAACTTTTTGGAGATATCCTAGTAGATGAAGAACGGGCGCAGATTATGATTAATCAGCAGTTTCTTCTTCTCTTTCAAGATGGATTAAAGAAAATTGGCCGTATACCCGTTTCGCTGGAGGAACGTCCTTTCACCGAGAAGATAGATAAGCTAGAACAGTATAGAGAGCTGGATTTATGTGTGTCTAGTTTTAGATTAGATGTTCTTTTATCAAATGTTTTGAAACTATCTAGGAATCAAGCAAACCAGTTGATTGAAAAGAAACTTGTCCAAGTAAACTACCATGTGGTAGACAAATCAGATTATACTGTTCAAGTTGGAGACTTGATTAGTGTGAGAAAATTTGGGCGCTTGAGATTGCTTCAAGATAAGGGACAAACAAAAAAAGAGAAGAAAAAAATAACCGTCCAGTTATTATTAAGTAAGTGAGGAATAGAATGCCAATTACATCATTAGAAATAAAGGACAAGACCTTTGGAACTCGATTCAGAGGTTTTGATCCAGAAGAAGTCGATGAATTTTTAGATATCGTAGTTCGTGATTACGAAGATCTTGTTCGTGCAAATCATGATAAAGATTTGCGTATTAAGAGCTTGGAAGAACGTTTGTCTTACTTTGATGAGATGAAAGATTCATTGAGCCAGTCTGTATTGATTGCCCAAGATACGGCTGAGCGAGTGAAACAAGCGGCGCATGAACGTTCAAACAATATCATTCATCAAGCAGAGCAAGATGCTCAACGCTTGTTGGAAGAAGCTAAATATAAGGCAAACGAGATTCTTCGTCAAGCAACTGATAATGCTAAGAAAGTCGCTGTTGAAACAGAAGAATTGAAGAACAAGAGCCGTGTCTTCCACCAACGTCTTAAATCTACAATTGAGAGTCAGTTGGCTATTGTTGAATCTTCAGATTGGGAAGATATTCTCCGTCCAACAGCTACTTATCTTCAAACCAGTGATGAAGCCTTTAAAGAAGTGGTTAGCGAGGTCTTGGGTGAGTCTGTCTTACAGCAACATCCAGAGGAAGAACCCATTGATATGACACGTCAATTTTCTCCAGAAGAAATGACAGAGTTACAGGCTCGTATTGAGGCAGCCAATAAGGAATTGGCTGAATTTGAAGCTCAGGCTAAACAGGAAGTGGAAGCTCCAACTCCTGTAGTGAGCCCTCAAGTTGAAGAAGAGCCTGCTCATCCAGTTGGTCCAATGTACGAAGAACCAGAAGTAGCTCCAGTGCATCCGTCAGGTCCATCACCAGCTACAGAAACTGTTGATTCAGCACCGGGATTTGAAGCACCGCAAGAATCCGTTACAATTTTATAAGAAACGATGTGAGAACAATATCTTATCCTTATATTTCCAGCGAGCAGGAGATGGTGTGAGTCCTGCATTCCCTAACGATAAGATTATCCTCTCAAAAACTCAAATCTGAAGCTAGTAAGATTTGACGTTCCCCACGTTACGGGATAAGAGGGAGAAAGATTAGGTCTTTTTCCGAATAAAGGTGGTACCACGATTTTCGTCCTTTTTGGAAGTCGTGGTTTTTAATTTGTTATTATTT
Organism: Streptococcus pseudopneumoniae; assembly: GCF_038148935.1. GTDB lineage: Bacteria > Bacillota > Bacilli > Lactobacillales > Streptococcaceae > Streptococcus > Streptococcus pseudopneumoniae_U. The sequence goes on from NZ_JBBJZX010000015.1 coordinate 27,863, forward strand.
ATAAAGGAGATACCATGAAACTCAAAGATACCCTTAATCTTGGGAAAACAGCTTTCCCAATGCGTGCAGGCCTTCCTACCAAAGAGCCAGTTTGGCAAAAGGAATGGGAAGATGCAAAACTTTATCAACGTCGTCAAGAATTGAACCAAGGAAAACCTCATTTCACCTTGCATGATGGCCCTCCATACGCTAATGGAAATATCCATGTTGGACACGCTATGAACAAGATTTCAAAAGATATCATTGTTCGTTCAAAATCTATGTCAGGTTTTTATGCACCATTTATCCCAGGTTGGGATACACATGGTCTGCCAATCGAGCAAGTTTTGGCAAAACAAGGTGTCAAACGTAAAGAAATGGACTTGGTTGAGTACTTGAAACTTTGCCGTGAATACGCTCTTTCTCAAGTAGATAAACAACGCGAAGACTTCAAACGTTTGGGTGTTTCTGGTGACTGGGAAAATCCATATGTGACCTTGACTCCTGACTATGAAGCTGCTCAAATCCGTGTCTTCGGTGAGATGGCTAATAAAGGTTATATTTACCGTGGTGCTAAGCCAGTTTACTGGTCTTGGTCATCAGAGTCTGCCCTTGCTGAAGCAGAGATTGAATACCATGACTTGCTTTCAACTTCCCTTTACTATGCCAATAAGGTAAAAGATGGCAAAGGTGTTCTAGATACAGATACTTATATCGTTGTCTGGACAACGACTCCATTTACTATCACAGCTTCGCGTGGTTTGACTGTTGGAGCAGATATTGATTACGTTTTGGTTCAACCTGCTGGTGAAGCTCGTAAGTTTGTGGTTGCTGCAGAATTATTGACTAGCTTGTCTGAGAAATTTGGTTGGGCTGATGTTCAAGTTTTGGCAACTTACCGTGGTCAAGAATTGAACCATATTGTAACAGAACACCCATGGGATACGGCTGTAGATGAATTGGTAATCCTTGGAGACCACGTTACGACTGACTCTGGTACAGGTATTGTCCATACAGCCCCTGGTTTTGGTGAGGACGACTACAATGTAGGTATTGCTAATGGTCTTGAAGTTGCAGTCACTGTTGACGAGCGCGGTATCATGATGGCTAATGCTGGTGCTGAGTTTGAAGGTCAATTCTATGACAAAGTGGTTCCAACTGTTATCGAGAAACTTGGCAACCTCCTTCTTGCACAAGAAGAAATCTCTCACTCATACCCATTTGACTGGCGTACGAAAAAACCAATCATCTGGCGTGCAGTTCCACAATGGTTTGCCTCAGTTTCAAAATTCCGCCAAGAAATCTTGGATGAAATTGAAAAAGTGAAGTTCCACTCAGAATGGGGTAAGGTCCGTCTTTACAACATGATTCGTGACCGTGGCGACTGGGTTATCTCTCGTCAACGTGCTTGGGGTGTTCCACTTCCTATCTTCTATGCTGAAGACGGTACAGCTATCATGACAGCTGAAACGATTGAACACGTAGCTCAACTTTTTGAAGAACACGGTTCAAGCATTTGGTGGGAACGTGATGCCAAGGACCTCTTGCCAGAAGGATTTACGCATCCAGGTTCACCAAACGGCGAGTTCAAGAAAGAAACAGACATCATGGACGTTTGGTTTGACTCAGGTTCTTCATGGAATGGAGTGGTAGTAAACCGTCCTGAGTTGACTTACCCAGCAGATCTTTACCTTGAAGGTTCTGACCAATACCGTGGTTGGTTCAACTCATCACTTATCACATCTGTTGCCAACCATGGCGTAGCACCTTACAAACAAATCTTGTCACAAGGTTTTGCCCTTGACGGTAAAGGTGAGAAGATGTCTAAATCCCTTGGAAATACCATTGCTCCAAGCGATGTTGAAAAACAATTTGGTGCGGAAATCTTACGTCTCTGGGTAACAAGTGTTGACTCAAGCAATGACGTACGTATCTCTATGGATATCTTGAGCCAAGTTTCTGAAACTTACCGTAAGATTCGTAACACTCTTCGTTTCTTGATTGCTAACACATCTGATTTTAACCCAGCTCAAGATGCAGTCGCTTACGATGAGCTTCGTTCAGTTGATAAGTACATGACGATTCGCTTTAACCAGCTTGTCAAGACTATTCGTGATGCTTATGCTGACTTTGAATTCTTGACAATCTACAAGGCCTTGGTGAACTTTATCAACGTTGATTTGTCAGCCTTTTACCTTGATTTTGCTAAAGATGTTGTTTATATCGAAGGTGCCAAATCATTGGAACGCCGTCAAATGCAGACTGTCTTCTATGACATTCTTGTCAAAATCACCAAACTCTTGACACCAATCCTTCCTCACACTGCGGAAGAAATCTGGTCATATCTTGAGTTTGAAGCAGAAGATTTTGTTCAATTGTCAGAATTACCAGAAGCAGAAACATTTGCTAACCAAGAAGAAATCTTGGATACCTGGGCAGCCTTCATGGATTTCCGTGGACAAGCTCAAAAAGCCTTGGAAGAAGCGCGTAATGCCAAAGTAATCGGTAAATCACTTGAAGCACACTTAACAGTTTATCCAAACGAAGTTGTGAAAACTTTACTCGAAGCAGTAAACAGCAATGTAGCACAACTTTTGATTGTGTCAGAATTGACCATGGCAGAAGGACAAGCTCCAGAAACTGCCGTTAGCTTTGAAGATGTAGCCTTCACAGTTGAACGCGCTACAGGTGAAGTCTGTGACCGTTGCCGTCGTATCGACCCAACAACAGCAGAACGTAGCTACCAGGCAGTCATCTGTGACCACTGTGCAAGCATCGTAGAAGAAAACTTTGCGGATGCAGTCGCAGAAGGATTTGAAGAGAAATAAGGTTGAAAAATTTCTATGCGTCTAGTATATAAAAATCAGTTATTCCAAGTTTATAATCTCTCTTGTGAGATGCTAAAGTTTGATGAGAATTGGTTTTGCTAATACTAGGAGAAAGTAAGTATGCTAAAATCGCAAGATTGTTTTTCTTGCGATTTCTTAAACTAGTGAGGAAAAATAAACATTATGAGACAAACAAATGTTAGAGGAACATTATCT
>NZ_JBBJZX010000016.1:0-29440 GCF_038148935.1 Streptococcus pseudopneumoniae
TAAAAGACCAAACGCAAGACTGCAATTAAGACCACTCCAAAGAGAACTGTTCCGACTAGATTGCGATAACGAAAGGCTACCCAAGCTGTTGGAAAGACTGCTAAGAAATCCAGCCATTTGATTTGAGGAAGGCTCCCAACCTTACCTGTCACTACGCTTGACAGAATCAAGGCAAAGATAATAGAAACGGGCAAGAATTTCAAAAAACGCTCAACGATAGCAGGCAAGCCCTTATACTTGACCAAGATGAAGGGAATCATACGGGGAATCCACGTCACCAAGCCAGAGAAAATAACTGCTAACAAAAGATACTTACTGACCATCTAACACCACCCCCATGCTACAACCAAGTAGCGTCGCAAACAGAACAGCTAGAGACTGAGACACCACTGTCAAGAGTAAAAAGAAGGATACCGCAACAACTGCTAGGATAATGAGCAGATTGCGGACTGGAATCCGTCTTTGCATAATCTGGAATTGCGAAGCAAAAATTCCGATAAACATCCCAACCAAAGCAAAGTCTAGCCCAAAGATTTCTGGATTTGGTAGCAGACCACCCAGAGCCGTTCCGACCACTGTTCCCACAAACCAAGCCACATAGCTGTTGAGATTGTTTCCATGCATCCACATAGGATTGACCTTGTCTGTATGGGCCAATTCGCCCATCAAAACACCATAAGTCTCATCTGTCAAGAGACTAGACATACCAATATTTTGCCAGAGACTGGTATGACGGAAATAGGTCGATGCATGCAAGCTCAGCAAAAAGAGACGCAAATTGATCAGAAAAACCGTCATGGCAATAGCTGCCACGGGCGCCTGAACCGCAATCAAGGCCAACATGGCAAACTGCGCGCTCCCAGCATAAACAAAGAGGCTCATTAAGCCCATCTCAACAGGTGTCACATAGGGCGCACCAATAATCCCACAGGCCAGTCCGATACTGATATAACCAAGGGCCGTTGGCATGGCTGCCTGCGCCCCCTCCCAAAATCCTTTTTCTTTCATCTTTCTCCTCGTATTGTCTTAATAATACTCAATGAAAATCAAAGATCAAACTAGGAAGCTAGTCGCAGGTTGCTCAAAACATTGTTTTGATGTTACAGATAGAAGCTGACGCGGTTTGAAGAGATTTTCGAAGAGTATAAGTAGGCTGAATCTGTTCCAGCCACAGCATGGACTATTATAACACATTCAGGAAAGAGAAAAAAGTCTGCTGATTGTAATCAGACAGACTCCATTTTATTCTTATTTAATCTTGAAGAATTGAACAATTGCCACAATACCTTGATAAATAAAGACAAAGGCAATGGTGTAACTAATATAGAGACCGGTCATCAATGGGTGTCCCATCATGATTAAACCTGCTACGATTCCTAAAATCCCCATCCAAACTAGAGGGGTACCTACCGATTTATCCGTCTTACGAACCTTGAAACCAACGATAGTTTTTGTAATACCATTTGTCAAGGCCCATAAAGAAATGATAAATGGTACAAATGTTACCATTTCAATAAAGCTACCTGAGAACAAGGTAAGAGCGAGGATGAGGGTAACAATTCCTCCAAATAAATTCCAGCCATGCTTTTCTTCTGATTTGAAGTATTGTACAATCTCAGAAATCCCTTGAACTGCAAATACAAGTGCAAACCAGAAAGTCATGGAAGCCAAGCTAATAAGAGGATGTGCAAACATATTAAAACCTACAAAAACTGCAAAAATACCCGCAATTAGTAACAACCATTTCCAAATTTTCGACATTATTTTTCTCCTTTTTTAGAGGAATCTTCCTCTAGTATTCCATAAATCATCATATCCAAAACCTGTGATAATTGATGTTCATATCCTGAAACCAAGTCAGGCAAACTGCTATCTGACGAAACAGTTAAATAATAGGAACGAAACATATCCTGAATCAATCGCAGATAGTCCATAGCTCGTTTCTCATCAATATGCTCTTTCAGTTTGGATTCTGATATAAGTTTTTGACAAACTTGTTCATTCAAGTCCAAAAAGATAGCTTTCTGTGGTGCAATGTCTGCTTCCAATTCTTCTGGTGTCGCAATCATTGCCTCAAAGAAAATGTGGCTATGTTCTGGGTATTGCTGATAAAATTGGTGACGTCTTTCCATATAATCAGCTAAGGAGGGCACTTGACCTTCCACCCCCAGAAACACTGCCAAAGCTTTCTCAAAACTCTCCTGAAAACAAGTTAGATAGAGGTCTGATTTCCCTGAAAAATTATGATACAAAACTCCTTTGGAAATACCATCCACTTTACAAAGTTCATTGATGACAAAACCTTGATAGCCTTTTGTAGCAAATTCAAACAAAGCAGCGGTAATGATTTTCTCTCTTCGTAGTCTTGTTTTTTTCTTCTTTTCTCATGTATTTATCTCTACATTTTTTAATTATAAACCGATTGGTCTGAAATGTCAAGCAACTTTCTCAAAAATTTAACAGTCTGCTGATTGTAGCCATCATAAACAGACTGGAATCCAGTCTCAAACATATAATATACACATTCTTCGCTAAATGTTTTCACGGATATTCAAGAGTATGATAAAGGCAGCTAGAAGAAATAGCAATAAAACAAAGCTAACTGCCAGAGTTCCAAAGCTAGTAGCAATGGTTACCAAAGCTATTGTAAATAAGCTAGGTAAAACAACTGTAATGGCACCGATAGAGGATTGAACTGCTCCCATTGACTCCTCAGGTATTTGTTTAAAAATGAGTTCCTGTAATCGAGGAGAGAGGATACCTGCGAAAAAGGCATCCAAGGCACTAAAGATAAGAATCCAGTCAAAACGAACTGCCACAAAGCCAACTAAAAGGAGTAATTGGATAATAAGCGAGGCATATAGGGCTAGTTTTATGGAGATTGTATTCTTCAGATAGCCACTCACAAGGCTTCCGACAATAAGGGCTGACAATTCAAGGGTGGATAACAAGGCAAGAGATTGACCTGTTTGTAAATTCAAAAAGGGCTGATTCCTCAAAAACAGAGTAGAAACAGGAACTGTAACATTTATCACTGCTTGACTAATAGAGATAATAAACAAAACCAAGAGCACCTTATTCATATTCCATATCAATTTTGATGATTGGAGCAGATGCTGGCAAAAGGATTTTACAGAGAGTCCTTCTTGATAGCTAATCGTTTTTTCTACTTTCAAGAGGTCTGTTTTTATGAAAAGAATACCTAAAAATGCGATTAAAAAGGTCAGAGCATTCAGTAAGGAAATAGACTGGATAGATAGAATACCTAGTAAGACTCCTCCTAGAATATTACTGATTGTTTTCACTAAACTAACAGTTGACTGTTTAAATCCAATAGCTTCTGCCAGATGGTCTTGCCCAATAATTCTAATGAAAATCGGAGTGAGCATGGCGCCTGAAAAATAACTCAATGTGTCAGATAAGAGGTTAATCAGACAAATAAATGCTACTAATAACAAGGAAAAGGACTGCCCTGAAAGTGATAAAGAAACGATAGAGTAAAGCAAAAATTTTGCAAAACTAATCATTGTATATTTTAGGACACGATGATGTTGAAAATCCGCCAAAACTCCCAGAAAGATTTGCAGAACTTGAGGAAGGGTTTCTGAAATCGTGATCAGTAAAATCGCCAAAGGGGCAAAAGATGCATCTGCCACATAATTCAAAAAGGCCAGATAAAAAATCGTATCCCCAACCGTTGAAATCCACTGGTTGATGGTTAATTGCCTAAAATTTCTATTTTGAAGAAATACTTTCATCACAACTCCTTTTAAAGTTCCAGTGTATAGAAAACAAGACTTGGTTTAATATTGAACTCCAAGCCTTGCTCATATTCAGATTCATCCATTATATGATGTTCATGCCGTATTTTATAATAAATCATATCTTAAAAATACCAGACCACACTATTCCCTGCTTGTATTTAGCTTCTTTCTTTTGGACAAATTTTGCTAAATCCAACAACTCTGTCGGCGGTTCACCTTTAAAGCTCAACAATTCTTTAGAGACGGCAAAAGAAAGACGTACAGCTAACAAATCTTCATTAGTACTAGAGAACTGTTTTGCTGTTTCCAGCAATTGCTTCCTAAATTCTTCCGTCAAGCTAATTTCTTTATTATTGTATAGGGAATGAATTAACATTTGTAACTGACTTTGTTTTTCCATCGTTTACCTCATTTTATCTAGGACGCCAAGTTTCACTTTTAGTCCAGCCATTTACAGTATGCTCATAATTAAACATATACTGTACGAATTCCCATCTATAAACCACTTCTGCGACTTAGGATCTGCTTGAAGTGCTTTACAAGGATAGTATAACACGAAAATTAGCTTATTTTAGAAAATCGCATATTTGATATTTTTTCTTATAGAAATTTCAGATTTGCAATTGTTGACTACTCAATAAGTTCTTTGTATTGCTTCAAACGCAATTCGAAGAGGGCTAGCAATTGTGGATTTTCTAATACTTGCAGAGATTGGATAAATCTTTCAATCTCTTTTTGATTGCTTCCTTTGGTTTGAAGGAAAATCTTCATTTTCTTTAAAAACTGCCACAATACTTTTTCAAAAACATCGTATGGACGAAGCATGCTCTCTAGCTCAGCTTCAAAAATTGGGATATAAGAGAAAAGTTTACGCTCCATGAGTTCTGATATAATATTCAGAAATCCACTTTTCATATACAATCGATTATGTACCAACTCTTTAAATTCCCTAGATTTCTCAATTAAAGCGGTCGATAAAAATATCAAATCTTGATTGCTCAAGAAGGGCATGGTATTGCAAAAGAGATAGAGTTCAAACCAGGTCCAAGACTCAATAGCATAGAGATAGATAGTCAAAAACTCGCTATCTTCTTTTACTAATGGATAGTTCTTATTTAAGGAATGGAGTGCGTTTTTAATTACAATGGCATTCAAACGACGATAGGTCTCTGCCATCTGTTCTTGCTCGACTTCCTCCAACAGTTGCTCTAAACCAGCTATATCTTGGTGGGCAAAGCGATCCACAACCTTTCTACCAATCTGCATATGTAGGGATTCTTGATAATTGTTTAGCTTATGACCAAACTCATCAAAATTCATATTGATCCCTTGGATGGCTAGGATCAACTTATCCGCAGATAGCATAGACTGCCCTAGTTCAAACTTGGACAACTGAGAGGCTGTTAGACCAGCACAAGCCACATCTGACTGCTTGAGCTTTCTCGCCAAACGTAATTCCTTGTAAAATTCTCCCAACTCCATTCTCTCAATCATCTCACCACCTCCTATTTTTTATATAGTATATCATTATTCACAATTATTTGTCAAAATATTCTGACATTTAAGAGAGCAAAAAAGCCAGCCCTAAGCTGACTCTTTATTCCATGGTATCAAAAGCGAGACTTGGTTTGGCATTGAGGTCCAAGCTTGCAAAGTTTTCTTTGTTCCATTCGCTGACGCTGGCATAGGCAATCATACCTGCATTGTCTCCGCAGAGGCGCAGAGGTGGAATGATGACCTTGACATCTGCGATTTCGGTTGCTAGGCGTTCTCTGAGACCTTTATTGGCTGCCACACCACCTGCCACGACTAGAGTTTTAACAGGGTATTTCTCCAAAGCCTTCTTAGTTTTTGCCATGAGAATATCCAGGACAGCTGCTTGGAAGGATGCACACAAGTCCTCTGTAGACAGACTTTCTCCCTTTTGCTCGGCATTATGGTGAAGATTGATAAAGGCAGATTTCAAACCTGAGAATGAAAACTCCAGATTATCTTCCTTAATCATGGCACGAGGAAAGTCATAAATATCCTGCCCCTGATGAGCCAGCTCGTCAATCTCACGACCGGCAGGATAGGTCAAGCCCATGACACGGCCGACCTTATCATAGGCCTCACCAACCGCATCATCTCGCGTTTCTCCAACAATCTTGTAATCACCAGCCTCCGAAACATAAACCAACTCTGTGTGTCCACCGCTGACCAAGAGGGCTAGCAAGGGAAACTCCAAAGGCTCCACGCTCTGAGCTGCCATAAGGTGACCAGCCATGTGGTTAACGGGAATCAGCGGAAGTCCATGTGCCCAAGCAAAGGCCTTAGCAGCTGATAAACCAACTAGTAAAGCTCCCACCAAGCCAGGTCCATAGGTAACCGCCACAGCTGTTACATCGTCTTCGGTAATCCCTGCTTCTGCCAACGCCTCCTCGATGCAGGCTGTAATGACCTCGACATGGTGACGACTGGCTACTTCTGGCACTACGCCCCCAAAACGTTTGTGGCTCTCAATTTGACTAGCAATGACATTAGACAAGAGCTCATCGTCGTTTTTCAAGACGGCGACACTGGTCTCATCACAGGATGTCTCAAATGCTAAAATATATCTATCCTTCATCTATTTCTCTCTTCATGATAATGGCATCCTCGACTGGGTCATGGTAGTAGGCCTTTCGCTCAGCGATGACTGCCATCTTTTCTTTCTTGTAAAATGCTTGTGCTCGGTGATTTGACTTTCTGACTTCGAGGAAAATCTCCTTGTCTGTCGGCAATTGAGCAAACAAGGCTGATGCAATTCCCTGACCCTGATAGGCTCCTTTAACAGCGATTTGCAAGACTTCTGCCTCAAAGATATTTTCCTGCACAGCTAGAAATCCAATCACTTCTGCCCCATCATAAGCCAGAGCATACCAAGTCTGGTCTTGAGCCAGGTCTGCTTGGATTTGTTCCAGCATCCAAGGACTGACTGGGTAAACAGCTGCCATGACAGCGTAGATGGTTTGAGCCAAGTCAGGCTGCTGTTGGATTCGTTTAATTTCTATCATAGGCGTTTAATGTAAGACTCACCAGACTCGGTGTGGTTCTTGAGCCAGTTCTCCTCAGCCTCGACACGTTTGAGGTAGTTAGGCACAAAGTCGTGCAAGGAGTCTGCTTCCTTGTCCCAAGCCAAAAGAGCTAGATTGGCTGCATTAGGCAATGTTTCTTTATAATTAGTCCTTGGCAAGTGTTCTTGAATCTGCTCAACAAAGGGGCCAACTTCTCCGACAAAGGTTACCTGACTAGCCCCCTTGATTAACTCAATCACTCGCTCAAAAGGCAGGTGTGCTTCTGGCATGACAGGCTGAGCATTTTCATAAAATCCTGCATAAACATTGTTGCGACGCGCATCCATCAAGGGGACGAAGAGACCTTCTTGTTGGTAGGGCACCAGAGCCAAGAGGCTAGACATACCAACTAACTCAATGTTCAGAGTATGAGCCAAAGTCTTGGCAGTTGCGACCGCAATTCGCAAACCTGTGTAACTACCTGGCCCTTCCGCCACCACGATTCGGTCCAAATCCTTGGGCGTCCAATCCAAACTTGCCATCAAAAAATCAATGGCAGGCATGAGGGTAATACTGTGATTTTTCTTAATATTAATCGTCGTCTCGGCAAGAACCTGCTTGTCCTCTAAAATAGCGAGAGAAAGAGCCTTGCTGGACGTATCAAAAGCTAATACTTTCATAACACATTCCTATCTTTTTGTCTGCTTACTATTATACTACAAAAGCTGGCACATGGGAATTTTCTTTATCCCTAAACAAGAGTGCCCTCACTTAACTAAAAATAATTTAAAAAAATGTTCACTTTTCCTTTTCTTTTACGAATATAAAAGTGAACAAGAAAAAAGGAGGAAAGTTCAATGACAAATTTTGACGTTCTTGACAATCAATTTTTATCCTTATCTGAAAATGAATTATCAGATATTGATGGCGGTCTCGCTCCCTTGGTTATCTTTGGAGTAGCAGTATCTTGGAAAGCTATTGCAGGTGGAACAGCACTTATAGGTTCTGGTTTGGCAGCTGGTTATTTTTTAGGAGGAGATTAATATGATGAAAGATTTGAACAACTATTGTGAAATTTCTAATAAGGAATTGCAAGAAATAAAGGGTGGCTTTGGTGTAGGTGTTGGTATCGCTTTATTTATGGCAGGTTATACCATTGGAAAAGACCTTCGTAAAAAGTTTGGTAAGTCATGCTAGATAAGAAACACATTTTTAGAAGGATAAATTTTATTGTCTTCATCTCTTACAGTTTGCTCAGCATTCTCAATGATTTAAATATTACTACTATCCCTTTACCATTCGATTTATCTGTTTGTATTGTTTTATTTCTATGCGTAAACTCTATTTTTGAACAGAAGAATCGTTAACATAAAACTAATAAGCTCTGAAAATTCCATTGTCATATCATTTTAGAAAAATGCAAAGACCACCTCATCTTGATAGATGGGGTGGAATTTTCCTGTCGTAAATCTACTATCTCTACATCCCCAAACAAAAATGCCCCAGCATGAGGAGGGCATCTAAGCATTTAATCCAAAGTAAAATACAAACCAAACGACATAGGTTACGAGGAGGAGAAAAAGCGAGTAGAGAGTCACAAAGGTAATTTTCCACAAGAACTTAGTTTGTCGTCGTTCCATTTTGGCAAATAGAAGATTCCCTCCATAAACACAAGCAACAAAAACGATAAAAGCTACCAAGCGAGCTCCGATAGCAAAAGCAAATAAGTTATACATAGGGCAACCTCCTTGACTTAAAAACTATATGGAATTATGACAAGCAATAAATTTCACTTCCATTATCAATATAACACATTTTTGTTTTTTTGCAAGCGTTTACTCGACAAATCGTCCTGTGACTTTCTCGTTTCCGTCTTTTACTAATTTTTCATTTTGTGGTATAATTGAAATAATTGTAACGAATCAAGGTCAATCTAGACACAAAATGGAATGAAATCAAGCAAATCTATGCTAAAAGTTTGGAATAAGCTGACCTGTAAAATAGAAAGGAACTATATGATTTACAAAGTTTTTTATCAAGAAACAAAAGAACGTAGCCCACGTCGTGAAACAACACGCGCACTTTACCTAGACATCGATGCCAGCTCAGAACTTGAGGGCCGCATCGCTGCTCGCCAACTTGTCGAAGAAAATCGCCCAGAGTACAATATCGAATATATCGAACTCTTGTCTGACAAATTGCTAGATTACGAAAAAGAAACTGGCGCCTTCGAAATTACGGAGTTCTAATATGGCCTATACTCTTAAACCTGAAGAAGTCGGCGTTTTTGCCATCGGTGGTCTGGGAGAAATCGGGAAAAACACTTACGGAATTGAATACCAAGATGAGATTATCATCGTCGATGCTGGGATTAAATTCCCAGAAGATGACTTGCTGGGTATCGACTATGTCATTCCTGACTACTCTTACATCGTAGACAATATCGACCGCGTCAAGGCTGTCTTAATCACACACGGACACGAGGACCACATCGGTGGGATTCCATTCCTACTCAAGCAAGCAAATGTCCCTATCTACGCTGGGCCGCTTGCCTTGGCTTTGATCCGTGGGAAACTCGAAGAACACGGCCTCTTGCGCAACGCCAAACTTTACGAAATCAACCACAATACTGAGTTGACCTTTAAAAATCTCAAGGCAACTTTCTTTAGAACGACTCACTCTATTCCAGAACCTTTGGGGATTGTCATTCATACTCCTCAAGGGAAAATTGTCTGTACGGGTGACTTCAAGTTTGACTTAACACCAGTTGGTGAACCAGCAGATTTGCACCGTATGGCTGCCCTTGGTGAAGAAGGTGTTCTCTGTCTCCTGTCTGACTCGACAAATGCGGAAGTACCAACCTTTACCAACTCTGAAAAAGTCGTTGGTCAGTCCATTATGAAGATTATCCAAGGTATTGAAGGACGTATCATCTTTGCATCCTTTGCCTCAAATATCTTCCGTCTCCAACAAGCAACAGAAGCTGCTGTTAAGACTGGGCGCAAGATCGCTGTCTTTGGTCGTTCTATGGAAAAGGCCATTGTCAACGGAATCGATCTTGGCTACATCAAAGCTCCTAAGGGAACCTTTATCGAGCCAAATGAAATCAAAGACTACCCTGCAGGAGAAATTCTGATCCTCTGTACAGGTAGCCAGGGTGAGCCGATGGCAGCCCTCTCTCGTATCGCCAACGGAACCCACCGTCAGGTACAACTCCAACCAGGTGATACAGTTATCTTCTCTTCTAGTCCAATCCCTGGAAATACGACTAGCGTCAACAAGCTGATTAACATCATTTCTGAAGCTGGTGTCGAAGTTATCCACGGTAAAGTGAATAATATCCATACATCTGGACACGGTGGCCAGCAAGAGCAAAAACTCATGCTCCGCTTGATTAAGCCAAAATACTTCATGCCTGTCCACGGTGAATACCGCATGCAAAAAGTCCATGCTGGACTAGCGGTAGATACTGGTGTTGAGAAGGACAATATCTTTATCATGAGCAATGGTGATGTGCTTGCCCTTACTGCTAACTCTGCTCGTATCGCAGGTCATTTCAACGCCCAAGATATCTATGTCGATGGAAATCGTATCGGTGAAATCGGCGCAGCTGTCCTCAAAGATCGTCGTGATCTATCTGAAGACGGTGTCGTTCTGGCAGTCGCAACTGTTGACTTCAAATCGCAGATGATTCTATCTGGCCCAGACATCCTCAGCAGAGGCTTTGTCTACATGAGAGAGTCTGGAGACTTGATTCGCCAAAGCCAGCGTATCCTCTTCAATGCAATTCGTATCGCACTGAAAAACAAGGACGCTAGCGTGCAATCAGTCAATGGTGCCATTGTCAACGCTATTCGCCCCTTCCTCTATGAAAATACAGAACGTGAACCAATCATTATCCCGATGATCCTCACACCAGATGAAGAATAAATTATAAAACAGCCCCGTCTTAGGAGCTGTTTTTTCTATGCTTTCTTTTCTTGATTTTTAGAAATACTACGATTTTTACCTTCCAGATACACCATCAAAATAGAAATATCTGCTGGGTTTACTCCCGAAATACGGCTGGCTTGGCCGATGGTTTCTGGATTGATGAGTTTGAACTTCTGACGGGCTTCCGTTGCGATAGAATCAATGTCATCCCAGTCTATATTGGATGGAATGCGTTTTTCTTCCATGCGTTTCATCTTAGCAACCTGGTCCATGGCTTTGGAAATATAGCCTTCATACTTGATTTCTGTTTCAATCAATTCGATAATCTTGTCATCCAAGTCCTCTGCAGCTGGTCCGATGAAGGCCACCACATCTTGGTAAGAAACTTCTGGACGGCGAAGGAATTCCTTAGCTGTCACTGCATCTGTCAACGGCTTGAAGCCCATCTCCTCAACCTTAGCATTGGTTTCCTTGACTGGCTTGAGTTTGATGCTGTCTAGGCGTTTCATCTCATTTTCAAATTGATTTTTCTTGATTTCAAAGCGAGTCCAGCGTTCATCATCCACAAGACCAATCTCACGGCCCATCTCAGTCAAACGCATATCAGCATTGTCATGGCGGAGAATGAGGCGGTATTCAGCACGACTGGTCAAAAGGCGATAAGGCTCAATCGTTCCCTTGGTCACCAAGTCATCAATCATCACCCCGATATAACCGTCACTGCGCTTCAAAATCAATTCAGGCTTGCCTTGGATTTTCAGAGCCGCATTGATCCCAGCGATAATCCCTTGGCCTGCTGCCTCTTCGTAACCTGACGTTCCATTAGTCTGACCAGCAGTGAAAAGTCCGGAGATTTTCTTGGTTTCCAGAGTCGCACGCAACTGGTGAGGCAAGACCATATCATACTCAATGGCATAACCTGTCCGCATCATCTCTGCATTTTCCAAACCTTTGATAGAATGAACCAAGTCACGTTGGACATCCTCAGGCAGACTGGTTGAAAGTCCTTGGACATAGACTTCCTCTGTATTGCGCCCTTCTGGCTCAAGGAAGAGTTGGTGGCGTTCCTTGTCCGCAAAGCGCACAATCTTGTCCTCAATCGATGGACAGTAACGAGGCCCCACTCCCTTGACCACACCTGTAAACATAGGCGCACGGTGGAGGTTATTTTGGATAATTTCATGACTGGTACCATTGGTATAGGTCAACCAGCATGGCACCTGATCCTTGACATAATCCTCATCACGTGAAGTGTAGGAGAAATGATTAGGCGCTTCGTCTCCTGGCTGAATCTCGGTCACATCGTAATTGATAGAAGAAGCCTTGACACGTGGGGGGGTTCCTGTCTTGAAACGACCCATTTCGAGGCCCAATTCCTTGAGATTATCAGCAAGGTTAATAGAAGCTAGGCTGTGGTTAGGACCTGATGAATACTTAAGATCTCCAATGATAATTTCCCCACGGAGGGCCGTCCCTGTCGTCACGATAACAGCCTTAGCAGCATACTCTTGATGGGTCGCTGTACGAACACCGACAACTTTGCCGTCTTCAACCAAAATCTCATCAATCATGGTCTGACGAAGAGTCAGATTTTCTTGATTTTCAACCGTCTTGCGCATCTCCTTAGAGTAAAGCTCCTTGTCAGCCTGCGCACGAAGGGCACGAACGGCAGGACCCTTACCTGTATTGAGCATCTTCATCTGGATGTAAGTCTTGTCAATGGTTTTGGCCATTTCACCACCGAGGGCATCAACTTCACGCACAACGATCCCCTTGGCAGAACCACCGATAGAGGGGTTACAAGGCATGAAAGCCAGCATTTCAATGTTGATGGTCGCAAGCAAGACCTTACAACCCATACGACTAGCAGCCAAGGAAGCCTCAACCCCAGCGTGTCCCGCACCAATTACAATAATATCGTATTCTTCAGTAAAATGATAAGTCATGTTTCTCTCCTATTCCTCAAGATGAATGTGTCTTAGTTGGCCGTCCCAATCTGGTAGGGCTGTTTTTAAAAAGGCTGGAACTAGATTGATACACTCAAGCTTGTCTATGTCAATCCATTCACAGGGCTGCCTTTTCTCATCTTCCTGCATGGTCAATGGGGCATCTTCAAGCAAGTCCACCAGATAATGAAACTCAACGTTGTGATAGGAAATACCGTCCTGTTCAAAACGATTTTCAACCACAAAAGCTAGCTGTCCAGCTTGAGCTTTGACACCCAGTTCTTCCCTCACTTCGCGGACTATCGCGTCTTCCGTGCTTTCATTGACTTGAATCGCACCGCCGATAGTGTAATACTTACCCTTATCTTTGGTGACTAGAAGCTTGCGATTTTGGACAATCAAGGCTGTCGCCCGAACACCAAAAACCGTATTGTCTACTTTTGTCCGAAAGTCTTGTTGAATCATTCTTGTCCTTTCCCTTAAACGACACAAAAACAGTCAAAACTCCAAAGAAGTGCAGGACAAAAAAGCCTGCAACATCCATGAGCTTTGACCATCATTTCTATTGCTTTTATTATTGTAGCAAATTGAGAAAATTTGTCAATCTAAATGTACTGACAAACTTGTCCATCGCGGTAAGCATTGTCAATCAAACCACCACCTAGACACTCTTCGCCATCGTAAAAGACAACTGCCTGTCCTGGTGTGATCGCGCGCTGTGGTTCCGCAAAGATGACCTCTGCCTTATCTCCTTTGACATGGACGGTCACCTTAGAATCAGGCTGACGGTAGCGGAATTTAGCCGTACATTCGAGCGTAAACTCCTCTGGCATCTCACGAGTAAAGTGGACTTGACTAGCCTCTAGGCTGGTTGACATGAGCGAATCATGGTAGAAACCTTGGCCGACATAGAGGATATTCTTGCTTAGGTCTTTTCCGACAACGAACCAAGGAGCATTGTCACCGCCGTGTTGGCCACCAATACCGAGACCGCCACGCTGACCGATTGTATAGTACATAAGTCCTGCATGCTCGCCCATATCGCGACCATCCACAGTCATCATGCGACCAGGCTGAGCTGGCAGGTAGTTGCTGAGAAAGTTTTTAAAGTTCTTTTCTCCGATAAAGCAAATCCCTGTCGAGTCTTTCTTCTTAGCAGTCGCAAGGCCTGCTTCTTCTGCTAGTCTGCGAACTTCAGGCTTTTCCAAATGTCCCAAAGGGAACATGGTTTTTTGGAGTTGTTCTTGCGAAAGTTGGCTGAGGAAATAAGTCTGATCCTTGCCATTGTCCACGCCACGAAGCATGTGAACTGTCCCGTCCTCATCACGCGCCACTCGGGCATAATGGCCAGTCGCCACATAGTCTGCCCCCAAGGTCATAGCATAGTCCAAAAAGGCCTTAAACTTGATTTCCTTATTACACATAACATCTGGATTGGGCGTGCGCCCTGCACGGTATTCCGCTAGGAAATACTCGAAAACGCGGTCCCAGTACTCTTTTTCAAAATTGACAGAGTAGTAAGGAATGCCAAGTTGGTCTGCCACCGCAGCCACATCCTTGTAATCTTCGGTCGCCGTACAGACGCCGTTTTCATCTGTGTCATCCCAGTTCTTCATGAAGATACCGATCACATCGTAGCCCTGCTCCTTGAGAAGAAGAGCCGTCACCGACGAATCAACACCACCACTCATCCCCACAACAACACGTATTTTAGAGTTATCACTCATGAGAAGTCTCCCATCTATTCGTTTATTTATACCCCTCAAAATTCTATTTACTATGACTTTCAATAGAATTTCTTCGAGTATAGTCTTTTCGTTTGCTTTTAGGACTAGGCAACGAGTCGCAGGCATAACTTGAGTTCGCTCAATCAGTCTGGGAGACTGATTGAGGTTATAAATCAGACAAGCTCAGCTTGCATCTCATTTCGAGTTAACGACGTAATAAAAGATAAACGAAATGACTAGTTCACGATTGAAGGTCGTGTGTGCTTTAACGATTGAAGGTCGCTTGAGCAGTATTCATTATAACACGCTTGGTTGGAGAAGACAAGAAAGAGGCTGTCAATCGACCAACCTCTTGTTCTGAACCTATCAATCTATCACTTTCTAGCTTTATTCGCTTTCTTAGCAACTGCAATCTGGTATTTCACTTGGTCAAATCCTGTACCCCCCAAGGAATTTCGTCTTTGAACAGCAGTTTTAGGTTGCAAGTAGACATAAATATCCTCAGCAATGAGGGAATGATAGGTTTGCAATTCCTCCAAAGTCCAATCTTGAATATTTTTAGCAGACTTGATAGAGTCTAACACTAATCTTCCCACAACCTCATGAGCTTCTCTAAATGGCAAGCCTTTCCCTGCCAAATAATCTGCCAACTCAGTTGCATTTGAAAAATCCTTCTCTGTAGATTCTTGCATTTTTTCCTTGTTTACCTGCAAGCTGGATAACATACCTGTCAATACATCCAAAGAATTTAAAATCGTTTCGACCGTGTCAAACATCCCTTCCTTATCCTCTTGCAAATCCTTATTATAAGCTAAGGGCAAGGACTTCATGACTGTCAATAGTCCAAACAGATTCCCATAAACTCGACCAGTCTTTCCTCGAATCAACTCAGCCATATCTGGATTTTTCTTTTGGGGCATAATAGAGGAACCTGTTGTAAACGTATCTGACAAGGTAATAAATTGGTACTCAAAACTACACCAATTGATCATTTCTTCACAAAAACGGCTCATATGCATCATGAGTATGCTGGCATTAGACAGAAATTCTAAGATAAAATCGCGGTCACTAACAGCATCCAAAGAATTTGTATAAGGTTGCTTAAACTCTAACAAATCGCTAGACAATTGGCGATCAATGGGGAAAGTCGTTCCTGCCAAAGCTGCCGCACCTAGAGGGCATAGGTCTGTATGCTGCTGGTTAAATTCAAAACGTTCACTGTCTCTTTGAAACATATTGTAGTAAGCCATCAGGTGGTGGGCAAAACTAATAGGCTGGGCATGTTGCAGATGGGTATAGCCCGGCATGATCGTCTCTACATGATTTTCCGCCAAGTCTAATAAAACACCCTTGAGATGAGCCAGTTTATCTAGGACATGGCCTAGTTGTTCCTTGAGATACAAGTGCATATCTGTCGCAACTTGGTCATTTCGAGAACGAGCTGTATGTAACTTCCCTGCAAGGGGACCAATTTTTTCTGTCAGCAATACTTCCATATTCATGTGAATATCTTCGTTTGCGATATCAAAGTCAAGTCGACCTGCCTCTAGCTCTTCTAGGAGCTCTTTCAAGCCTGCTTGAATCTTTTCTGACTCCTTCAAACTCAAAATACCCGTCTGACCCAACATCTGAACGTGGGCTAAAGAACCAATCACATCAAATTTAGCTAATTTCTGGTCAAAAGATATACTCGCACCAAAGCGCTCTACCCAGTCTTCGACAGTACCTTCAAAGCGACCACCCCATAATTTTGTATTCTTAGCCATATCACATCCACCTCTCTATCCAATCGCCCTATTTGGCGCTTTTTTGAACCTCAGAATGAACCTTGGTTGGAAGTCCCCACAACTTAATAAAACCAACAGCCGCATCTTGGTCAAAGGTATCCGCACTAGTATACGTCGCCAAATTTTCATCGTAAAGTGAATTTGGTGATTTCCGAGCCACGACCTGAGCGCTTCCCTTATACAGTTTAACTTTTGCAGTCCCATTGACAACTTTTTGAGTTTCTTTAATATAAGCAATCAAGGCTTGTGTAGCTGGACTAAACCACAAAGCATTATAAATGAGATTTGATAATTCATTTTCTATAATTGGTTTAAAATGGGCCACTTCTCTCACAAGCGTCAAGTCCTCAATTTCCTTATGAGCTGTCAGCAGAGTCACTGCCCCTGGGCACTCATAGATTTCTCTTGATTTAATCCCCACCAAGCGATTTTCCACGTGGTCAATCCGTCCAACCCCATGTTTTCCAGCTATTTCATTGAGTTTTTGAATCAAATCTGCCAATTTTAACACTTCTCCATTGAGGGAAACTGGAACGCCTTTACTAAACTCAATTTCAATGTATTCTGGCGTATCTGGAGCCGCCTCTGGAGAAGTTGTGATGCCAAAGGCTTCTTCTGGAGCCTGATTCCATGGATTTTCCAAAATACCACACTCATTGGCACGTCCCCAAAGATTTTGGTCAACAGAGTAGGGATTGTCAAGGTCAGCAGGAACAGGTACCCCATTTTCCTTGGCATAATGAATTTCTTCCTCCCGAGACCATTTCCATTCACGAACTGGCGCAATCACTTTTAGATTGGGATCCAAGGCTGCAATGGATACTTCAAAACGCACTTGGTCATTCCCCTTACCTGTACAACCATGAGCAATTGTAGTCGCTCCTGTCTGATGCGCTATTTCAACCAATTTTTTAGAAATAAGAGGGCGGCTCAAGGCAGATACCAAAGGGTACTTTTGTTCATAGTAGGCATGTGACTGGAGAGCCACTAGCACATAATCTGTAGCAAATTCGTCCTTAACATCAATGACATAAGATTCGACTGCCCCAACCTTGAGAGCCTTATCATGGATGAAATCTAAGTCTTTCCCTTCACCCACATCCATACAAACTGCAACAACATCATAGTCTTTCTTTAAC
Source organism: Streptococcus pseudopneumoniae (assembly GCF_038148935.1). GTDB lineage: Bacteria > Bacillota > Bacilli > Lactobacillales > Streptococcaceae > Streptococcus > Streptococcus pseudopneumoniae_U. The sequence continues at coordinate 17,332 of NZ_JBBJZX010000016.1, forward strand.
CAGGTAATAGCAACCGATGTATCCAAACCGCCAGAATAGGCCAAAATTACTTTTTCTTTACTCATGTTCTTTTCCTTCTTTCTATTTTTCAATGGACGCTTTAAAGGCATCCTCAATGAGTTTGTCTAATTCTCCAGACTCCTTCAACTTTTGAATAGTTTTATCAACTGCTTCTTTCAATTCCTTGCTATCTTTTTTCATGGCGACCGCGTAGGAATCATCTTGCTCTTTTTCAAAATTGAGGTCTGCGATTGCTAAATCAGGATTATTTTCCACAAATCCCTTGGCAACTGGTTCTTCAAAAATAACGGCATCCACTTGTCCTGATTTTAAATCTGTAATTAAATTCCCATTTTTAGGCAGAGATACGAGGGAAGAATTTTGTAGCAAATCTTTCGCCATCGTCTCTTGAATCGAACCTTTCTGCGCTCCGACCTTTTTCTGCGCTAAGTCGTTGACAGACTGATAAGTGGCCAAGTCAGATTTTTTGACAATGAGTTTATTTTTTGAAGTATAGTAGGGAATGGAAAAGTCAAACACCTTGCTCCGTTCATCTGTCTTAGAAACACCAGATATGGCAAGATCGGCTTTTCCTGATTGAACACTAGCCAGTACATTGTCAAAACTCATGGGAGATAGTTCCAATTCGACACCTAGTTCTGTTGCGATAGCCTTGGCTAATTCGATATCTGAACCCACAATCTGATTTTTCCCATCAACCACTTTTTGGTATTCAAATGGAGCAAAATCTGGATTGAGGGCTACAACCAATTTCCCTTTGGACTTGATGGCTTCAATTCCAGCCGATTGATTGTTACTACAAGCAAATAGTAGGGGGAGCATCACTAAACCAAACATCGTCATCAACACCTTCTTCATCTTATTCATAACAAAGCCTCCTTTATGTTTATTCTTTTTAGTTGTATAAATAATACTACTATCCTCATCGTTTGTCAAGCCTAAATTGAAAATTTTTTCAGTTTAAAACAAAAAAACCTAGAAATACTACATAAAAATGTCATTTCTAGGCGTATTTATGCTATTTCTCTCTGAAAAACATGAGTATTCAGTCAGTTAAAAGAAGCGACTGAACGAACTCATTTTCCCTTGCCCAATTCAATGATACGATGACATTGTTGGGCTACATAAGCATCGTGGGTCACAATAATGACTGTTTTCCCCTCTCGATTCATCTCTAAGAGAAACTTCAAGACCAAATCTCTATTTTCAGGGTCCAGCGAACCTGTCGGTTCATCTGCTAAAATCAGCTGGCTGGGTTTTAAAATGGCTCTAGCAACTGCAATTCGTTGTTGTTCACCACCAGACAACTCTGAGACCTTTTGATGCAAAGTAGCTGGCAAACCTACTCTCTCTAAAATCTCTTCCACCTTTTTGAGCTTGTCTTTCTTGGACAATTTCACATATTTCAGCGCCAGCATGAGATTGTACTCGACCGTTTCATCATCAATCAGGGCAAAATTTTGAAACAGATAAGAGATATGTTCACGGATTATTGTTTGTGACTTGGCAGAATTAACCGCTAGATTTGTCTGATCAAAAATCTCATACCGTCCGCTATATTCACCATCTATCAAACCTAATAAATTTAACAAGGTCGACTTGCCACTGCCACTTTTTCCAACGATGGCAACTAAATCCCCCTGATCAATCCTGAGAGACAAGTGATCCAAAATCACTTTTCCACCAATGGTTTTGGTAATATTTTCCAACTCAATCATAAGATGCCCCCTTTCAATAACTCTACTAGACTTCTTTTCTCCATCCTAGAAGCCAAGGCTAGCACAAATAGTATATCCAAACATGTAAAACCTGCAAACAGTAGAAGTGGCAGGAGCGCATGGGCAAAGAAAATCAAGACTAGAAGAGGCAGACTATAGCCCAACAAGAGTAGAACGAGGAGAGGGCGGTAGCGATCGACCAGTTTCCACCCCATAAACTTCTTGGTAATGATATCCCTGCGCTTCAACAAGAAAGTAGTAACGAGTAAAAAGTAGGAGACAATCATACTGAGAAGAGCAAATAAGGCAAAAAGAACGTTAAAATTACGAACAGAATCCCGATAGGTATCAACCATCCCCTCTTGAATTGCTTGAATCGATGAAAATTTTAAATAGCTACCATCAGATAAGTTATCAACTAACTCCGTAATCACTTTTTGATTTTGTTCTGTATTTTCAACTTTCATCGGGTTGTTTAAACCTGTCGTTGACAAGTGAGTCTTTTCTTCCCACATCATGTCTTGATCATTTACCAGACTAATGATTGGATTGTGGAGATTTTCCTTTCGCTCATTATTATAAGGGAAGAAAGACCAATCTCCTTCATAGTAGGCAATTTCTACATCCATATCTTCTATTGTTTGCTTTTGCTGATCTTCATACCTCAGAGAAAGATAGGCGATGGATTTTCCCAAGAACTGATTCTTGCCTTCTTGTCCTTTGGCACTGGCTGGCATCAAAATAACTTTTTTAGTGCTGGTATCTGGTAACTTGAATCCCTTGCTCTTTAGAAAATTGCTATTAGCATAGTAAACATCTACCTTATCAGGCAGTTGGTACTGCTGCACTTGTTCTGCTTTGATGACTGGTTTGATAGGAAGACTCGCACTTCGCACATAATTTACTTGTATTTTTGCTAGCAAATCTTGATAAAATTGGTAGAAATAATCTGTAGATTTCCCTGAACCTGCTAGCTCTTCTTGCCAAAGATTATCATTGAGTTTGAAGGTTTCTAAGGTCAGGTAATTACCTTGGCTTACCCACTGTTGCTGATAAGCAAGTTCTTTGTTTTCTTGTTCTAGACTTTTGCCCACCCCAATCAGTAAGGCCGTCAGTAAAATAGTTGTCCCTATTTTCATCACATAATTGAAAATGAGACCAAGTTTGACAGATGAAAAACCTTTCAACATGGAACTGACTGTCATTTTCTGAATCATCAGGTAGGTCAGCCAACTGATGAACAAATACAACTGTAAAAGCAGAAATTGGGATAAGAGTAAACTTGGGAACAAAAGTTTTGGTCTATAGTCCAGCACTAAAAATAGTCCCAAGTCAATAATAAGACTTCCACCCAAGAGAAGATAAAAATTAGTCTTTACAAAACCAGCTAAAATCGCCCTGCTTTGAAAACCAAGTAACTTTTGAACCCCCACTCGTTTCATCTCCATCATCGGCTGATAAACTGTCATTAAAATCACAAGCAAGATTGCCAAGATAAAGATAATGATAGATAGTAACAACTCTTGATTTAGCACTCCAACCTGACTTCGGTAAGTGGGTTCTAATAAAATCGTCTTATCTATCTGGAAAAAATCACTCCACTTTTGTAGAATGGTATCGCGATCTATCTCTTTGCTGGAGGTAATCATGTAGCGCCCATTTACAGTATGGGATTTATCCTCAATATAGGATTGAAAGGTCTGGAGTCGAATAAGTTTTACCTTTAAAAAGGTGGGAATGGTTCCTAGATTATTGGGAAGGTCCTGGTTGCTGTAGACTCCCTTCTCATTCTTTGAAAAATCAAGAGAAGTCAGACCGAACTCCTGATAGGGGAAGGTTTCCTTATCAAAAACACCAGCCTTGACGGCCTCATCTCCATTATCTACTTTGATAATAGAGACCTTGTCTTGACTTGCAACCTCTTCAAAAAATTGGAGAATCGTTTCTGTCGGTTTAGTGACATCTTTCAAGTACAAGTCAAATGAATAAGTTGTCTTGCCCATCTCCTGAATCCGCACTATTTCACGTGTAACATTTACATTCAGGACAAAAAACGTAGTACACAGCAAGAGCAGGAGCATACAAAGATGACTGATTTTTTTCATAGAGATACCTCCCGTGAAGAGACGAAAGCGAGATAGGTGCAGGTACTTTTTATTTTTTACTAAATTTTAAATAGGTGTAAATAAATCCTGCACTTATAGCCAAAGTTATCCACCATTTAAAATCAATATGTAAAAGTGAAAAGATTACAAAACTGATGATTAGCGAGGCTAAAATATAAACAATGATTAAAATTTTATTTTTCATAGGAATTTCCTTTCTGAATGGATTCTAGTATTTACAGCTTATTTGTAAAGTTTACAATAAGCCGCTAGGGCAATTGTCAATCAAAATGTCCGTTTATCTGTTAATAATCCTAGAAAATCTTGTCGTTTCAAATCTGAGAAATGTTTGGTTGAAAGACTTCCTTTTTGAAGTCCATCATCTCTAACCTGCAAATAATAGCTATGTTGGCTTGTTTTAATTGTCAAAAAATCGCCAAATACAAAAAATTTTTTCCAGTTACGAATCTCAAATTCTTTCATCTCTGATTTTGGAATGCGGATAAGTCCTTGCCGCAAATCACGATGATGCTCACTTGTGAAAGTCATCCCATTCCCAAGATTTCTTATCAGTAGTTCATCTGGAGTTACCATCACCAGCGCTATTTTAGTTAAGAAAATTTCAACTGTTGGTGGTAAAATCGCTAGATTAAACCAAGGGTGTAAGTAGCGATAAGCTAAGAAATAGTTAGGTTCCTCACCCAATCCTAGTTGTTTATATAAGGTCTTGACTTCACTATCTAACCTCGCTTCAAAAGACACATCTGAATGCTCCTCTTCCTTCTTCTGATTAAAATAACGCATCCAGACTAGAAAACCTATAAAGACTATAATAAATATTCCTGATAAGAGATATTTTACATTGTAGTTCATCACTTAACCTCCTGATTCACTACTCCACTTAAAGCAGAGGCCTATTTATTTTGAAAATAGTTCCATCACAACTTTAAATAAGACGGGTGTCATTAAAATTAGGATAATTCCTATCACAAATATCATGACTACTCGAAAAAGTTCCTTATTTTTAAACATTTTTCCACCCCTTTTCTAGCTACATCATTATAGTCATTAAGCTCATTCTAAAATTACATCAAGCTTATTTTACTTTTATTTTCTACTTTTTATATTACTATGATACAATATTTTTAATTGGATTTTATTATTTGTTAACTTTTTTCACGAAAAGGAGAAAATTATGCGTTATGATTTCGGAAAGGTCTATAATAAAATTAGCCACCTACCATTACTAAAAGTTAGATATCTCAACTAATTTACCATTTTTCAATTCAAGAACAATATCAGATAATACTTCAATATCCTCTTTATTGTGAGATGTGACCAACATAGTAATATGATTCTTTCGAGCATAACTCTTAATTATTTTTCTAAGTTCTTCTACACCTTCATAGTCCATACTATTAAATGGTTCATCTAGGAGTAAAATCTTAGGATTTTCCATCAATGCTTGGGCAATCCCTAACCTTTGTAACATACCTAATGAATAATTTTTTACTCTTACATCTTTATCCTGATATAAATCTACCTTATTCAATACTTCCTCAATCTCTTTCTTAGTAATCTTATTTTTGATTGTAGCTAATTGCTCTAAATTCTCTAATGCAGTTAGACTAGACAAAAATCCTGGATGTTCAATAAGTAAGCCTACATCAAGTGGCATAGAGCCATTTTCACCAACAATTACACTTCCAACTGTAATCTTACCCGTAGTAGGTTTCATTAGTCCTGAAAGCATTTTAAATAATACACTTTTCCCGCATCCATTGGTTCCTATAATTCCATATATTTTACCTGATTCAAAAACATAACTAACATCATCTATAACACACTTTTTCCCAAATGTTTTTGAAAGATGATCTACTTTTATACAATCCATACGTTTCAACTCCTTACTCATCTTGATACTGCTTACTTCCTTTAGGTAATGTAATATCTTTATTTTCAAATATTTTAAAATTTAATAGAACTAACATTGCATCAACAAATACCAATATCCCACATCTACCAATGAAATTTATACCGTAACCATATACTGAACCGGAAATAGAAAACAATGAAAATGGTCTCAGATGTTCTCCTAACAAGCCCAATGTTGAACCCGCCATTACAATCAGAGTGCCCGTATATATAACAAATACTAACGATTGTGATATTCTAAACTGTGTTAAAAGTGCATGGAGCAGGGAAAAGAAATATAGCAACAATCCTTGTAAAATTATTATCTTCCCTATCTCATAAATTACGATATTCGTTTCAAAATTTCCAAATAAATACGTTTCTGAAAATTTTTTTGTGGCTGTTGAAATGCCGATGCCAAAGTTAGAATCTCCTATTCCTACTATAGTGGAAAATATACAAATACTAACCACATAATAAATCACACTTTTCAAAATTTTGAAATGCTTATTTCTATAAAAATCATTTCTACTTGAATACCTACTTAGTACAAAAAATATATTTTGTTCAACTGGGCTTTGTAGCATCATTATGAAAGCTAATAAAAACGGAAATGTGAAATATCCAGTATAGGAATCATTAAACATGATAAGAATCAGCTCACCAAAATGAAAATTCCCAAATTTATATTTCAATACTATCAGCTGACTAAAATTTGCTAATATAGCAAAAGCCACTAATAAATATATAAAACCTATATAAAAATCTTCTTTATTTTTTAATTCTTTAAATTTCTTCATCAGTTTCTATATCCCTTTTAAATTTTTTATACGACATCCAATATGATATTACTACTACAAGTATCAAATATACAAAAACAAATATTATGCTTATTCCTTTTACTCTTGAAACATCAAAAATTGCCATTGGTTCAATTTTAGTAAGACCTAAAAACATAGCAAACAATGATCCTATTGTCGTTAAAATAAATGGGGATAACCATGCAACAAATTTGCTCTTAATAAAATATGACATCGCCAATCCAACACTACTATATGCAACGCCAACAAAGGAACAATGTAAAATGATTATTACTACATAAAATAACGGGGATGTCCTCACTGCTGATTCATAAATAGAAACTTTTGTTATTGCATAATAAGCATCCATATTTATACTTCTATTAAAAAATAAAATTGACATTATCAAGAATAATAACATTCCAAAAATAAATGTTGTAAATGATATGAATCCATTGATTATAAAAATAGAATTAAAATACTGTTTATATCCCATCCTTGATATAATATATTTCATTATTCCACTTTTTCTATTTTCGATATGCTGTGACGCAAAAGGAATTGTTGCAATAAGAGGTGCCAAAACTATTAACAACGACCTATCACCATTATAACCTTGTAAAAATGCCACAATATAATCATGATTAAAAAAATACTCCATCCCCTCTTCAATAAATGCACTTACAGAAAATATCATAGAAGTTAAAATAATTAATATTGCTAAAAAGAATTGCTTATTTTTCATCCCTTTTAAAAACATACTGACCTTGTAATCCATACTTCTCTCCTATAAAACAAATGGGATGAGCGAACATGCTCACCCCCAAATATACAAACCTATATTCTAGCTCTTAATACTCATCAGGACTCCACGAACCGCTGGTTTGAACTTTAACATATGTTGCGAACCCTGTCCATCCACCCAATCTAAGATTAGATCCTTCTGCATCTGATGGACTATTATAATTCAAATAAATCCTATCTCCACTGCCTGCAGAATATGTACGTGTCATTTGAGCGTCACCTCTAAAAATAGCACAGTGCATTGTATAACCACCACCGATTGATGTATTATTATTTACTCCTCTTGATTGATTTGTTTTATATAATGAGTCAGTCACTGTACGACCTCCGAATCTCGGCATAATCATATCGTAGTCCGAAATTTCTCTAGCAGAGACAGCCATTGCACCAATCATTAACGTAGCACATATACTTGCAAATAACTTTGTTTTAGTATCTAGTTTTTTCATTATTACAATCCAATCCTTTCTCTCCACTTACGACACAATACAAAATGAAAAACATGTTGTATTGTGTTGTTTTCTTTAATTTGGGATATGATATACTTCCTGTGAAACCAAATATGATAAACTAAAAATCAAAATTATAATGAATTCAAATTTATAGAATAACTACCTTAAAACGAAATTAACATTCACAGAAAATCTTATGTAATTACTAAATAATCCATTGGACTCACCTTCCTTCTTTACTAAAAACGAAATCATCACATCGGCCATCTCCATGGGAAAACCGTAGCAATGCTAAATAAGAAAGCAAGAACAACTAAAAAGCGAAAAACTTTTTTATTCATACTTTTTCCCTCCTATCTGTATTTTGTATCTATAGTATACCTCTTCTTTATTCTATTTTAAAATTAGTTAACTTTTTTCACACATTATTTTAATTTTCTTTTTTACTATTCCTGTTATTATGATACAATATTTTTAATAGGATTTTATTATTTGTTAACTTTTTTCACAAAAAGGAGAAAGCCCATGCGTTATGATTTCGGAAAAGTCTATAAAGAAATACGTGAATCAAAAGGATTGACCCAAGAAGAGGTCTGTGGGGAGGTTCTCTCAAGAACCAGCTTATCAAAAATTGAAAGTGGTAAAGCAACTCCCAAATATGAAAATATGGAGTTTCTTCTCCGGCAAATCAATATGAGTTTTGAAGAGTTTGACTATATCTGCCACCTCTATCAACCGAGCCAACGAACAGAAATCATGCAAACCTATCTCAATATGAGCTCAACCCTAGGGACTAGTGAACTCGAAAAACTATTTCAAAAATGCCAAGACTATCTCAAAACCCACCACGACCTGCCCATAGAAGAAATCAGAGATATGTTGGAAATTGTCATTCATATCCGTCAACATGGTACAGAGCAACTGTCAAACCAAGTGAAACAGACTGTCACAAAACTTTGGGAAAAAATTGAAAAACAAGATACATGGTATGAAAATGACCTAAAAATCCTCAATACCATCCTTTTCAGCTTTCCCATTGAACACCTCCATCTCATCACTGAAAAAATCTTGCAACGCTTGGAAGTCTATAAAAACTATCAACATCTACATGACTTGCGAGTGACAATCCTACTCAACCTTTCCACTATTTACTTATACAATCAAGACAAAAACATGTGTAAGCAAATCTGCTATACTTTACTAGAGGACGCCAAGAACAAGAAAAGCTACGATAGGCTTGCTATCTGCTATGTCCGTATCGGGATTTGTAGGGATGATGCTAAATTGATCCAAAAAGGTTTCTCACTTCTGGAGCTGATCGATGAAACTTCTATGCTGTCTCATCTCAAAAAAGAAGTGGAGATCTATTATCAATCGAAGAAAAGATAAAAAGTCGAGGGAGTTCCTCGACCTTTTCATATTATTCTATTCGTTAGTTCTTAATACCAGCCATTGTTAAGCCAGAAGTTTTTAGCAGCAGTCCATGAACCGTAACGTCCTGCAACGTAGGCATCTGCTACACGTTCTTGGTTTTCAGCTGAGTAGTCACCATTCAAGTATGAATCTGTCAATTGGTAACGTCCGATATAACGGCCGTTTGTAGCTGTGTAGCTACCGCCTGATTCTTTTTGAGCGATCCATTCTTTGGCTTCTGCTTCAGATCCGCTTACAGTTGAAGCAACTGTTTCTTCTGCCACTGTTTCACTTACTACTGGAGTTTCTTCCTCTACCTCTGTAGTTTCTGTCACTGTAGCTGAAACAGCCTCATCTTGAGCAGCTGGTGCCGCATAAGTAGCTGGCGCTGGTGTTGTAGCAGGCGCTACAGGGCCATCGATAACCAACTCTTGACCAACATAAATCAAATGAATGTTATCAATGTGGTTGTTTTCTGCCAATTTTTCAACTGTTGTGTTGTGAGTTTCAGCGATTTCTGAAAGTGTATCACCTTCTTTAACAGTGTAAGTTGATGATTCTTGAGCAGCTACAAATGATGGAGCAAATACTGCAAACAAGGCAGCTACTCCTGCAAGAGTTGTTTTAATCTTTTTAGTTGTTGATTTCATATTCGAAAATTCTCCTTCTTTCTATAGTACTATCATACCCTTTAAATATTACTGTTTCTTGACACTTTTATGTAGAAATATTACAAAATTATTTTTTATTTCCCTAAATAAGCTATTTTTGTCATAAAAGATACTATTTTTATGCTATTTGTAGTGTAAAAAGGTTTTCATCCACAATTAAAGCCAAGACCTTCATTCTTTGATATAATAGAGATAAGAATTTTTATAAGGGGAAACTGATGAAATCACTTCGTTTTCAATCTGTCTTTGATATCATCGGACCAGTTATGATTGGCCCATCTAGTAGCCATACCGCTGGTGCTGTTCGTATTGGGAAGATTGTCTCTTCCATTTTTGATGATACTCCGACAGAAGTCGAATTCCAACTTTTTAACTCATTTGCCAAAACTTATCGTGGTCACGGGACAGACCTAGCCCTTGTTGCAGGTATCTTGGGCATGGATACAGATGATCCTGAAATTCCAAACAGTCTGGAGATTGCCCACAAGCGTGGCATCAAGATTGTCTGGACCATTCAGAAAGACAGCAATGCTCCGCATCCTAATACCACTAAAATTACCGTCAAAAATGCTCACAAGACCATCAGCGTGACTGGTATTTCTATCGGTGGAGGAAATATTCAGGTAACCGAACTCAATGGCTTTGCCGTCTCTCTCAATATGAATACACCGACTATCATCATTGTTCATCAAGATATTCCAGGTATGATTGCCCTCGTAACGGAGGCCCTTTCACGCTATGGTATCAATATCGCCCAGATGAATGTTACTCGTGAAAAAGCTGGTGAAAAAGCTATTATGATTATCGAAGTTGACAGTCGCAACTGTGATGAGGCCATCGAAAAAATTCGAAAAATTCCTCATCTCCACAATGTCAATTTCTTTAAATAGGAGGAAGCATGTTTTATTCTATCAAAGAATTGGTCGAGCAGGCAGAACTGGACTTTCAAGGAAACGTCGCAGAACTCATGATTACAACAGAGTTTGAATTGACCGGTCGTGAACGTGAGGAAGTCCTCCTTCTCATGGAACGCAATCTAGAAGTCATGAAAGCCTCTGTCCAACTTGGCCTCAATGAAAATAAATCTCGTAGTGGCCTGACAGGTGGAGATGCTGCCAAGCTGGACCACTACATCAAAAACGGAAAAACTCTGTCAGATTATACGATTCTCTCGGCTGCCCGAAATGCCATAGCAGTCAATGAACACAATGCCAAAATGGGCTTGGTCTGTGCCACTCCGACAGCAGGAAGTGCCGGCTGTCTGCCTTCTGTTCTCACTGCTGCTATTGAAAAATTAGACCTCAGCCATGAGCAACAACTGGATTTTCTCTTTGCTGCTGGTGCCTTTGGACTAGTCATCGCAAACAATGCCTCTATCTCAGGTGCTGAAGGTGGTTGTCAGGCCGAGGTTGGTTCGGCCTCTGCTATGAGTGCTGCAGCCTTGACTCTAGCTGCCGGTGGAACACCTTATCAGGCCAGTCAGGCCATTGCCTTTGTCATTAAAAATATGCTAGGTCTCATCTGTGACCCTGTTGCCGGCTTGGTTGAAGTTCCCTGTGTTAAACGTAATGCCATGGGAGCTAGCTTTGCCTTTATCGCAGCAGACATGGCCTTGGCAGGTATCGAATCTAAAATCCCTGTGGATGAGGTGATCGATGCCATGTACCAAGTGGGTTCAAGCATGCCAACTGCCTTTCGTGAAACAGCTGAAGGTGGACTTGCTGCCACCCCTACTGGTCGTCGCCTCCAAAAAGAAATTTTCGGAGAATAACTTATCAAAATAGGAGAAACCATGACCTCTATCACAGCGATCTTTTTCGATCTGGATGGAACCCTCGTTGACAGTTCTATCGGAATTCACAATGCCTTTACCCATACCTTTAAGGAGCTGGGGGTGCCTAGCCCTGATGCCAAAACGATTCGTGGTTTTATGGGACCGCCTCTCGAAAGTAGTTTTGCGACCTGCCTGCCTAAAGAACAAATTTCTGAGGCTGTGCAGATATACCGATCTTACTACAAGACAAAAGGCATCCATGAAGCTCAACTCTTTCCTCAGATTGTAGACTTGCTTGAGAAGTTATCGAACAATTACCCTCTTTATATCACCACTACAAAGAATACTCCAACCGCTCAGGATATGACTAAAAACTTGGGCATCTATCATTTCTTTGATGGCATTTATGGTTCCAGCCCTGAAGCACCCCATAAGGC
>NZ_JBBJZX010000017.1:0-27343 GCF_038148935.1 Streptococcus pseudopneumoniae
ATCCACAACCTCAAAGCAGTGCTTTGAGCGACCTGCGGCTAGTTTCCTAGTTTGCTCTTTGATTTTCATTGAGTATTATTTTACCACATTTCATGGAAAAATGGAGAAAGTTTTCAGAAAAGAGAAAGAGAACCCAAAGGCTCTCTCATTCTCTTTTATTCTACTGTTTCTTCCACAGTTTCAACGGCAGTATCCACAACTACTTCTGTTGTTTCTTCGTTTCCTTCTTCCTCTACTGGAGGATTAAGGTATTCTTCTTCGTTGATAGCATGTGGTTCAAGGTTACGGTAACGGGCCATACCAGTACCTGCTGGGATGATCTTACCGATGATAACATTTTCTTTAAGTCCAAGGAGATGGTCTTTCTTACCACGGATAGCCGCGTCAGTAAGGACACGAGTTGTTTCCTGGAAGGAAGCCGCTGACAAGAAACTGTTAGTTTCAAGTGAGGCTTTGGTAATTCCCATAAGGACTGGGCGACCTGTCGCTGGAACGCCACCTGCGATAAGGACATCTTTGTTGGCATCTGTAAAGTCATTGATATCCATGAGGGTACCCATGAGAAGATCTGTGTCACCTGGATCCATGACACGGACTTTACGGATCATTTGACGAACCATTACCTCGATATGTTTGTCACCGATTTCTACCCCTTGGCTACGGTAAACTTTTTGTACTTCACCGAGGAGGTAAGTTTCAACTGACAAGACATCACGAACTGCAAGGAGGCGTTTTGGTTGGATAGAACCTTCTGTAAGAGCAGCACCACGCGCTACTTGGTCCCCAACTTCTACACGCATACGAGCTGTAAATGGAACGACGTACTCACCTTCACCAGTTTCGCCCTTAACAAAGACTTTCTTGGTACGAGTTGATGCATCTTCTTCGATAGCGGTAACTTGTCCTTTAACCTCTGTGATAACCGCTTCCCCTTTAGGATTGCGGGCTTCAAAGATTTCTTGGACACGAGGAAGACCCTGAGTGATATCGGTATTTGAGGCAACCCCACCCGTGTGGAAGGTACGCATTGTAAGCTGTGTACCAGGTTCCCCGATAGATTGGGCAGCGATTGTACCAACTGCTTCACCAACTTCAACCGCATCACCAGTCGCCAAGTTGATACCGTAACAGTGACGGCAGACACCGTGACGAGTATTACATGTAAATACGGAACGGATAGTCACTTCTTCCACACCAGCATTAACAATTTCACGCGCCTTGTCTTCTGTGATCAATTCATTTGGACCAATGATCACTGCACCAGTTTCTGGATGTTTAACAGTTTTCTTAGTGTAACGACCATTGAGACGCTCTTCGAGAGACTCGATCATCTCTTTTCCTTCTGCGATAGAACGGATCAAGAGACCACGGTCAGTTCCACAGTCGTCCTCACGGATGATAACGTCTTGGGCAACGTCAACCAAACGACGAGTCAAGTAACCTGAGTCGGCTGTCTTAAGGGCCGTATCGGTCATACCTTTACGCGCACCGTGAGTTGAGAAGAACATTTCGAGTACTGATAAACCTTCGCGGAAGTTTGAAAGGATTGGCAATTCCATGATACGTCCGTTCGGAGCAGCCATCAGACCACGCATACCGGCAAGCTGTGAGAAGTTTGAGATGTTACCACGGGCTCCAGAGTCCATCATCATAACGATTGGGTTCTTAGGATCTTGGTTGGCAATCAAGCGTTTCTCAAGTTTTTCACGGGCAGCACGCCATTCAGCTGTAACGGCATTGTAACGCTCGTCGTCTGTAATCATACCACGACGGAATTGTTTGGTGATTTGTTCTACACGTTTGTGTGATTCTTCAATGATTTCAGCCTTGTCATCAACGACTGGGATATCGGCAATACCCACTGTCAATCCTGCAAGAGTTGAATGGTGGTAACCGAGGTTCTTCATGCGGTCAAGTAGGGCAGAAGTTTCTGTCGTACGGAAACGTTTGAAGATTTCAGCGATGATATTTCCAAGATTTTTCTTCTTGAATGGAGGGTTAAGTTCAAGATTGCTGATAGCTTCCTTGATATCTCCACCAAGTGGCAAGAAGTATTTAGCTGGAACGCCTTCTGTCAAGTTAGCATTATTTGGTTCTTGCAAGTATGGTAGACCCTCTGGCATGATGTCGTTGAAGAGGATTTTACCAACTGTTGTAAGCAAGACCTTGTGTTTTTGCTCTTCTGTCCAAGGTTTGTTGAGGCTATCTGTTGCGATACCAACACGTGAGTGAAGGTGAACATAACCATTACGGTAAGCCATAACCGCTTCGTCACGGTCTTTGAAGACCATTCCTTCACCTTCACGACCAGCTTCTTCCATGGTCAAGTAGTAGTTACCCAAAACCATGTCCTGAGATGGAGTAACAACTGGTTTACCATCTTTCGGGTTCAAGATGTGCTCAGCAGCTAGCATCAAGATACGAGCTTCTGCTTGGGCTTCTTCTGAAAGCGGTACGTGGATGGCCATTTGGTCCCCGTCAAAGTCGGCATTGTAGGCTTCACAGACAAGCGGATGCAAGCGAAGGGCCTTACCATCAATCAAGACTGGCTCGAAGGCTTGGATACCCAAACGGTGAAGGGTCGGTGCGCGGTTCAAAAGCACTGGGTGTTCTTTAATCACTTCTTCAAGGATATCCCAGATACGTTCGTCTCCGCGTTCCACCAAGCGTTTAGCTGCTTTGACGTTTTGCACGATGTCACGCGCAACGATTTCACGCATGACGAATGGTTTAAAGAGCTCGATCGCCATTTCACGTGGCACACCACATTGGTACATCTTAAGAGTTGGACCAACGGCGATAACGGAACGTCCTGAGAAGTCAACACGTTTACCGAGCAAGTTTTGACGGAAGCGTCCTTGTTTACCTTTAAGCATGTGGCTCAATGATTTCAGTGGACGGCTACCTGGTCCTGTGATTGGACGACCACGACGACCATTGTCAATCAAAGCGTCAACCGCTTCTTGAAGCATACGCTTCTCATTTTGAACGATGATACCAGGCGCATTCAACTCAAGCAAACGAGCCAAACGGTTGTTACGGTTGATAACACGACGGTAAAGGTCATTCAAGTCAGATGAGGCAAAACGGCCACCATCCAACTGCAACATTGGACGAAGATCTGGTGGAATAACTGGAAGGATGTTGAGAATCATCCATTCAGGTTTGTTTCCAGACTTGTAAAAGGCATCCAAAACATCCAAACGACGGATGGCTTTGACACGTTTTTGTCCAGTAGCTGTTTTCAACTCTTCTTTGAGTTCAGCAATTTCTTTTTCAAGATCTACTTGTTTCAAAAGGTCTTGGATAGCTTCGGCACCCATCTTGGCAACGAATGAACCATAACCATACTCACGCAAGCGCTCACGGTATTCACGCTCTGTCATGATAGACTTGTGCTCAAGTGGTGTATCCTTGGGATCAATCACCACATAAGCCGCAAAGTAGATAACTTCCTCGAGGGCACGGGGACTCATATCAAGGGTCAAGCCCATACGGCTTGGAATCCCCTTGAAGTACCAGATGTGAGATACAGGAGCTTTCAACTCGATATGCCCCATGCGCTCACGACGAACTTTTGTACGCGTTACTTCAACCCCACAACGGTCACAAACAATCCCTCTATAACGAATGCGTTTGTACTTACCACAAGCACATTCCCAGTCTTTTGTAGGACCAAAGATGACTTCATCAAAGAGTCCTTCACGTTCTGGTTTCAAAGTACGGTAATTGATTGTTTCAGGTTTTTTGACTTCTCCATAAGACCATGAACGGACTTTACTTGGAGAAGCTAGGGTTATTTGCATACTTTTAAAACGATTTACATCAACCACTATTTCTTCCCTTTCTATTCTAAGTGAACTGCTTATTCTTGTTCAGCAGCTTCTTCTGTTGCTTCCGCTTTTGTTGCTTTCTCAGCTTCTTCAGCTTCAAAGGCTGCTTTAGCCTCTTGTGCTGCTTTTTCGCGGGCTTTTTCAAGGTCATCTACGTGGATGACATCTTCGTCCATTCCTTCATCCAAGTCGCGAAGTTCCACTTCTTGGTCATCTTCGTCAAGGACACGCATATCAAGACCAAGAGATTGCAATTCTTTGACAAGAACTCGGAAGGATTCTGGAACACCTGGTTTTGGAATTGGTTTTCCTTTTGTAATAGCTTCATAAGCTTTCAAACGTCCGTTGATATCGTCAGACTTGTAAGTCAAGATTTCTTGAAGGACATTTGATGCACCGTAGGCTTCAAGAGCCCAAACCTCCATCTCACCGAAACGTTGTCCACCAAACTGAGCTTTACCTCCAAGTGGTTGTTGGGTAACGGTTGAGTATGGTCCGACTGAACGCGCGTGCAATTTATCGTCAACCATGTGGTGGAGTTTGATCATGTACATGACTCCGACAGAAACACGGTTATCAAACGGTTCCCCAGTACGTCCATCGTAAAGGATTGTTTTGGCATCGCTATCCATACCAGCTTCTTTAACAGTTGACCAAAGGTCTTCAGAACTTGCTCCGTCAAAGACTGGTGTTGCGATGTGAATACCAAGAGTACGAGCAGCCATACCAAGGTGAAGCTCCATAACCTGACCGATATTCATACGTGATGGCACCCCAAGTGGGTTCAACATGATATCGACTGGAGTTCCGTCTGGAAGGTAAGGCATATCTTCTACAGGAACAATACGAGAGACAACCCCTTTGTTTCCGTGACGTCCGGCCATCTTATCTCCGACCTTGATCTTACGTTTTTGAGCGATGTAGACGCGAACCAGCATATTAACACCTGATTGCAATTCATCTCCATTTGCACGTGTAAAGATCTTAACATCACGAACGACACCATCGGCACCGTGTGGTACACGAAGAGAAGTGTCACGCACTTCACGAGATTTATCTCCGAAGATAGCGTGCAAGAGGCGTTCTTCAGCTGAAAGGTCCTTCTCACCCTTAGGCGTTACTTTACCTACAAGGATATCACCTTCTTTAACCTCAGCACCGATACGGATAATACCCATTTCGTCAAGGTCTTTAAGGGCATCTTCACCAACGTTTGGAATTTCACGAGTGATTTCTTCAGGCCCAAGCTTTGTATCGCGTGTTTCTGATTCGTATTCTTCAAGGTGAACAGATGTGTAGACATCGTCTTTGACCAAGCGTTCGCTCATGATAACGGCATCCTCGAAGTTGTAACCTTCCCAAGTCATGTAGGCAACGATTGGGTTTTGTCCAAGCGCCATTTCTCCATTTTCCATAGAAGGTCCGTCAGCGATGAAATCGCCTTTTTCAACGACATCGCCAACTTTTACAAGCGTACGTTGGTTGTAAGCAGTACCTGAGTTTGAACGACGGAATTTTTGGATGTGGTAAACGTCCAATGAACCATCTTCACGACGAACTTCTACCTTGTCAGCATCTGCGTAAGTAACTTTACCATCATACTGAGCAATCACAGCCGCTCCAGAATCGTGGGCTGCTTGGTATTCCATACCAGTACCAACGTAAGGTGCTTGAGGATTGATCAATGGCACAGCCTGACGTTGCATGTTGGCTCCCATGAGGGCACGGTTGGAGTCATCGTTTTCCAAGAAAGGAATACATGCTGTCGCAACGGCAACTACCTGTTTTGGTGAAACATCCATGTAGTCAACAATATTAGCTGGATACTCTTGGTTAACCCCTTGGTGACGTCCCATGACAATCTTCTCAGCAAATGTTCCATCTTCATTCAGACGAGAATTAGCCTGTGCTACAGTAAATTCATCTTCTTCATCGGCTGTCAACCAAACGATTTCGTTGGTAACAACACCTGTTTCACGGTCAACTTTACGGTATGGTGTTTGAACAAAGCCATACTTATTCAAGTGTCCGTAAGATGACAAGTTATTGATCAAACCGATGTTAGGTCCTTCAGGTGTCTCGATTGGACACATACGGCCATAGTGAGTGTAGTGCACGTCACGTACTTCATATCCAGCACGGTCACGTGTCAAACCACCAGGTCCTAAGGCTGACAAACGGCGTTTGTGAGACAACTCAGAAAGCGGGTTGTGTTGGTCCATGAACTGTGACAACTGTGATGAACCAAAGAATTCTTTCACCGCAGCTGTTACAGGACGGATATTGATGATTTGTTGCGGTGTCAAGACTTCATTATCTTGAACAGACATACGTTCACGGACATTACGTTCCATACGAGAAAGTCCAAGACGCACTTGGTTGGCAAGCAATTCACCAACCGCACGGATACGACGGTTCCCAAGGTGGTCGATATCATCTACACGGCCAAGTCCTTCAGCCAAGTTGAGGAAGTAGCTCATTTCAGCAAGGATATCTGCAGGAGTGACGATACGAACCTTGTCATCTGGATTAGCATTACCAATGATAGTTACGACGCGGTCTGGATCAGTTGGTGCAACAACCTTGAATTTTTGAAGAACAACTGGCTCAGTCACAACGGCTGCATCATTTGGAATGTAGACAATCTTGTTCAAATCACCATCCAAATAGCTTTCAATACTTTCAATCACGCTACGAGTCATGATTGTTCCAGCTTCTACCAAGATTTCTCCTGTTTCAGGGTCTACCAATGGTTCCGCAATTGTTTGGTTGAGCAAACGTGTTTTAACATTGAGTTTTTTATTGATTTTGTAGCGACCAACGGCTGCCAAGTCATAGCGACGTGGGTCAAAGAAACGAGCCACAAGCAAGCTACGTGAGCTTTCAGCTGTCTTAGGCTCACCTGGGCGAAGGCGTTCGTAAATTTCTTTCAAGGCTTCGTCGGTACGAGAATCCATTGGGTTCTTGTGGATATCTTTTTCAACAGTGTTGCGAACCAATTCGCTGTCACCAAAGATATCAAAGATTTCATCATCACCTGAGAAACCAAGGGCACGAACCAAGGTTGTAAATGGAATCTTACGAGTACGGTCGATACGAGTGTAGGCGATATCTTTTGAGTCACTTTCAAGTTCCAACCAAGCTCCACGGTTAGGGATAACAGTTGAACCGTAGCCCACTTTACCATTTTTATCAACTTTATCGTTAAAGTAAACACCTGGTGAGCGGACCAACTGAGATACGATGATACGTTCACCACCATTGATGATGAAGGTACCCATTTCTGTCATGATTGGGAAATCACCAAAGAAAACTTCTTGGGTTTTGATTTCGCCTGTTTCTTTATTGATCAAGCGGAAGGTTACAAAAATTGGTGCTGAGTAGCTAGCATCATGGATACGAGCTTCTTCTAGCGTGTATTTTGGTTCTTTGATTTCATATCCAACAAATTCCAACTCCATTGTGTCTGTGAAGTTTGAAATTGGCAATACATCTTCAAACACTTCCTTCAGACCATGGTCTAGGAAAGCTTTGAATGAGTCAGTTTGAATTTCAATCAAATTTGGTAAGTCAAGAACTTCTTTGATTCTTGAAAAACTACGACGGGTACGATGTTTCCCGTATTGAACGTCATGTCCTGCCAAGATGATTCTCCTTTGTAAATAAGTTCCAAGCCTTGTCAATCAGGCTTTCTAATCGTCATATGGTTGTAAAACCCCTATCACCGTGTCCTTTTGATAAATTTTCAGAATCTTTAAGTCTTTGTTACAAGTGCTCAAAATCCTGAAAAAAAGCACAAAAAGAGCAGCTAAATCTGACTTTTTCAGAAGATTTAACTGCTGTGAGCCTTGTCTGGACAATATTTCAGACAAAACCTACGACAAATGATTACTCATATTATACCCTATTTAGTTAGATTTTTCAAGGGGATTCAGTAGGTTTTTGGTGAATTTTTTCCATTTTTTCCTATAGAAAACTTGGCATCACATTCGAATCACACTATGGTACAAAAAACTGAAAAAGCTATTGACTGAAAATCATTTTCAAGGTATAATAATAAACGTTAAGGCGGTATAGCCAAGTGGTAAGGCACGGCTCTGCAAAAGCTTGATCGTCGGTTCAAATCCGTCTACCGCCTTCTATAACTTGATTTATCAGGTTTCAAATGAACAGAAAGCCCAATTTGAAGGGCTTTTTTATTTTTTTCTTCGGATAAATACGGATAATTTTGAAAAACTTTTGGGGCAAAGTTCTTCCCATGACATAATTCTCTCATGAAATCAACTGAAAAAAGCTTTGTCACGCCTGGTGACAAAAGCCTCTAGTTTATTCTGTTTCTTCTTCTATTTCGACTTCTGTGATTTGGACTTTTACCTTGGTAACACGTCCATTTTTCACTTTATCATTGGTTAAGATAAGCTGTTTGTTTTGGCTGACCACTTCATGGCTGAGTTTCTCAGTCGTTGGAATGGTCCCCACTCCTGTCAAATAATAACCAGCGATGGTATCAACGTCATCACTTTCCAGTTCAACATCAAAGTAATTATTGAAATCATTGAGGGTCATAGTTCCTTGAACAATGTAGGTATCCTCACCAATCTGATGAACATCTATTGCTGCTTTGTCCGTTTCATCATCAATTTCCCCAACAATTTCCTCTAAGAGGTCTTCCAAGGTCACCAAACCAGCCATACCACCGTATTCATCCAGCAAGATTGCCATTTGTCTTTGGGTATTGCGCAATTCTTTTAGCAAGTCATCCACAAAAATAGTTTCAGGTACAAAAAGTGGATCTTGTAAAATTTTCTTCCAAACAATATTATCAAAACCGTCCACAAAACCAGCCTTAAGGAGACTCTTGGTGTGAATGATTCCAATTACATTGTCCTTATCCCCATCATAAACCGGGATACGAGAATAATTTTGTTTTAAAATACTTTGGATAATGGCTTGACTATCATCCTGAATATCCACCATAAAAGCATCTGTCCGAGGAACCATAACCTCTCGTGCCATCAGTTCATCGAGCGAAAAGACACCTTGTAGCATCTCAATCTCATCAGCATCCAACGTTTCTTCACTATTTGTCAGCATATAGGCAATTTCATCACGGGTCATCTTTTCATCCGCATCATCGAATGACATCGGAGTCAAATGGCTCAAGAAATTGGTCGAAGCAGCTAAAAGCCAAACAAAAGGACTGACTAGTTTTCCGATCCCAATGATAACCGGCGCTGTACGAATTGCCAAGGCATCCTTTAGATTAAGAGCGATTCTCTTAGGATATAATTCCCCAAAAACGATGGAAATATAGGTCAAAAATGCCAAGGATAGAAAAGTTGCCACGGCTTGTGCTGTTTCGCCATTCCCAAGCCAAGAGGCAATCACACGCCCTAGAGTATCAGCTAAACTCGCCCCTGATAAGATTGTAATCAGGGTGATTCCTACCTGAATGGTTGATAAAAAGTGGTTAGGATTTTCTAGTACCTTCAGCAGGCGGATGTAGCGTCTGTCTCCTTCTTCCGCCTTTTGTTCAACCCGCGCACGATTAAGAGAAACCATGGCCATTTCTGTGGCTGAGAAAAAGGCATTTAATACCGTCAAGATAAACAACAAAACAAATTGTAGCAACAAATTCTGACTACTTGGGTCTTCCATAGTTCTTCTCCTAAAATAGTATCTTATCCTTTATTATATCACAAAATTTAATCCAGTACATATTATTTTTTTCTTAGTACCTATTCTAGCCCTGCTTAAACTAGAAAAAAGAACTCCTACATCCATAAGTGACATAGGAGTTTATCTTATCTTTTACTGAGTAACAGTCACTTCTCCAGTTCGGTAATCCAGTTGAAGTCCCTTTTGGACATTGGGAACTAGAACATTGAATTCCAATTCTCCATCCGAAGACTTGGCTTCAATCTGTGAAGCTGAGGGAACTAAATCCTCGTTTGAAGCGTAGTAAAGGGTTACACGGTAACGGACACGCTTGTTTTGGTCCAAGGCTTTACGCACCTTACTTTCATAGTAGTTTTGACCAGTCGAATCCTCGGCTTGTGCCTGATTTGCCCAGGCTGTCTGAACAGCAATGTTTTTAGGATTGCTTGTTGAGGCGTCAAAACCATCCAAGCCACCGATTAAGGCATAGCCTAACAAGTGACCTCTATCGACTGCATGGGTATAAGAGCCCTTTAGATTCTTGACCTGATGCCAACCTGGCGGAGTCCAAGAAGTTGAACCATTCCCAGTTTCTTCACGATTCTTGTACTGGCGAGTGGCCTTAGACAAGAGGGCATTAGCCACGGTTGGTACCGTTTCCTTACCCACTGTCTTTGTCTTATTATCAGCGTAGGGCTTACTTGAAACCTTGGCATTTAGATTTGTTTTATTACCATTGACGATAAAAGCACCTGATCCGTTCCACTCAAGACTCCCTTTTATTTGGCTTTTGACTGCATCTGTTAAGACGCTTTCTGCCAATTCTTGACCAGGCGCGTCTGGTGATTGACTTTTCTGACTTATTTTTGTCTTAGCAGCCTGATTGCCTAGTTCATTCTGCTTAATATAATAGCTCCCTGTAGATAAGAGCAATAACACTAGCAGTCCAATCAGTGTCTGTCTTGTTTTTTTGTTCATATTTCTCCTTATCTTTAGAAAAAGGCTGGTCTCCCAGCCTAATTTCCTGTAAATTTATGAATCAATTCCTGCCATTTTGCTGGAGACAGGATGGCCCATGGATCTTGACCCTTGCCCAAGATTCCATAGCCGACCATTAAGCCGATTCCTAGGGCTAGAAGCCCTAAAATCAGTACCAAAATAACTAAAAGTAAACGCTTGATTACGTAGCTTGATTTCTTATTCTTCTTCATCACTTGCCTCAATCCGCTGAATCTTAGCACCTAGCTGCTCCAACTTCTCATGGAATCGGTAGTAACCTCTATCCAAGTGAACCAATTTACCGACCACAGTTTCTCCCTGTGCTACCAAACCTGTCAAAATCAAGGCTGCACTGGCACGAAGGTCAGTTGAAAGAACTTCTGCTCCCTGCAAAGCCTGTCCACCAACAATACGAGCTGTATCACGGATAATTTCCGAGTGCAAGCCCATGCGTCGCATTTCTTCTAGGTGTTGGAAACGATTTTCGAAAACTGTCTCCACCATGGTTGATTCGCCTTTTGCGACTGTCATCAAGGCTGTAAATTGAGCCTGCATATCTGTTGGAAATCCTGGGTGGGGCAAGGTTTTTACATGAACAGCTTTTAGATTTTCTAGTTGAGAACGAACACGAATTCCTTCAGTCTCCTCTGTCACTTCCACTCCCATTTCAAGCAATTTGGCAATCAAGGGACGGTTGTGCTCCCAAACAGCGTCTCGAATCAAGACATCACCACCAGTCATGGCAGCAGCTACCATAAAGGTTCCTGCTTCGATACGGTCTTGGACTACATTGTGAGTCGTACCATGAAGTTTCTCAACACCAGTAATGGTAATAGTCTCTGTACCAGCCCCTTTGACCTTGGCTCCCATTTCATTGAGGAGAATGGCTAGGTCGACAATCTCAGGCTCACGCGCAGCATTTTCAATCACTGTGACCCCATCAGCCAGAGTCGCTGCCATCATCAAGTTCTGCGTAGCACCAACACTTGGAAAGTCCATATAGATATGGGCACCATGTAAGCGATCAGCCTTGGCTTCGATATAACCAGCAGTCTGGCTAATCTTAGCCCCCATAGCTTCCAGACCTTTCAAATGAAGATCGATAGGGCGACTACCAATCGTACAACCACCTGGCATGGATACTTTGGCATGACCTACACGGGCAAGGATTGGCCCTAATACAACGATGGAGGCGCGCATCTTGCTGACATACTTATAAGGGGCTTCCTCAGTGATGTCGCCAGTAGCATCCACCTCAACAAGATGGGCTTCCTCATCAAAGTCAACCTTGGCATTCAAACCACCAACTACCTGATTCATAATAAAGACATCCGACAAGATCGGTACATTCTGTAAGACTGTCTTTCCTTCACTTGCTAGAATAGTCGCTGCCAACAAGGGCAAGACTGCATTCTTTGCTCCTTCGATGGTTACACTTCCTACCAGACGATTATCGCCACCTTGAACCACAATTTTGTCCATACTCGTTTCCTTTACATTTGATTTTATAATAATCCTCTAAGCGCTTCTTGCCACAACTGATATAGGCCGATAAAGAAAGAACTCATGATATAGCCCATGACAATGCTGAAAAAGGCTACTAGTAAACGAACTTTTCCTGTATTCTCAGTTGTCACTTTTAAAACCTTTTCCCATCTAACAAGATTCTTTAAAAGGTAAAAACTCACATAAATAAAGAGCATGTGACTGCTTAGAGTGAATAATAATTGAACCATTTGACTATTATACCATCTTCTCTGTTTGTGCGCTAATTTGGAAACTTCACTTAAAAACTAGGGATTGTTTTTCAAGTAATCAATTGCATCTTGTAGGGTTTTAACAGGCACGATTTTCATATCTGTCTTGATTGTTTTGGCTGCTTCTAGGGCTGTTTGGTAGTTGTTTTTTGCATCCGGGTGTGCTTTTTGTTCTTCTTCGCTAACAGGGTTATCAGGGGCAAAGAAAATAGCGGCACCTGCTCTAGCCGAAGCTACAACTTTCTTGTCAATACCACCAATATCCCCCACATTGCCATCGCGGTCAATGGTACCTGTACCGGCAACAATACGACCATTACGAAGACCTGGGTGAGCTATTTGAGTATAGATAGCTAAACTAAACATGAGGCCAGCACTTGGACCGCCAATACCAGCTGTTGAAAAACTAATTGGGACATTGCTGATTACCTCTGTACGATCAATCAAGCCGATTCCAATCCCATTTTTTCCATTTTCCAAGCTGATAATCTTTCCTTCTGCAGACTTGGTTTGCCCATCCTCTTCATAGGTGACCTTGACGGAGTCCCCTAATTTTTGAGAACTGACGTAATCAATCAAGTCTTTAGAACTATCAAAGGTCTGATCATTGACTGCTGTGACCGTATCAGAGATATTGAGAATCCCTTTAAAGGTTGAATTATCCGTCACATTCAAGACATAAACCCCAAAATACTTGAGTTCGATATCCTTACCAGCTGTTTTTAGACCTTGATACTTGGCCATATTTTGCGATGTTTGCATGTAGAATTGATTGATCCGCATAAATTCAACATCGGAAGTTCCACCTGTGGTCTCCTGGGCACTACGAATATCTGTAAAAGGCGTCAACCAAGCATAAACCATATGGGCTAAAGTGGCATGCTGGACACCAACCGTAACAAAGTGATAGGCACCAGCCGCCTGATCTTCTGTGTCATTTACTTTAAGGACTTGGCGAATATCTTCCGAACCACCTGGAACCTCTATATAGTAGGGCAAAGGCACTACAAATGCCAAGAAGGTCACAATCAAGGCCGCAATGACATATAAGGGCCATCTAATCTTTTTTTTCATTTCTTATTTCCTCCAAAATACTCTCAGGAACATAGCAAGCAACATCCTGACCAAACTTCAATAGCTCTCTAACACCTGATGAACTGAGATAGAGATGTTCAGGTCGGCTATGTAAATAAATAGTCTCTATATCAGGAGACAGCTGATGGTTGTAGTAATCAAAACTGGCTTCATATTGCAAATCCGACGCATTCCTCAAACCTCTCACTAGGCAAGTAGCCCCCAGTCTTTTCGCAACATCAACCACCAATTCATCATGAGAAGACACAACTTCAACATTTTCCAAATGTTTCAAAGCTGTTTCTAGCCCTCGTTTACGATTTTCGATAGGGAGAAATCCTTGTTTGTGGGGATTAAAAAAAATACCCACATAGAGCTTATCAAAAAGTCTGCTCGCCCGTTCAATGATATCCAGATGCCCATTTGTCATCGGATCAAATGAGCCTGTGAATAAGCCAATCTTATCTGACATAGACTGTCACCTTACTAATTCCATAAATTTTTTCCTTCCAGATGCCCAGGCAGGCAATTTCTTCTGGAAGTTCAACGGCTTTATCCGTCTCACACACGACCATGACATCTTCAGAAAAAAGCTCCCTCTCAGCCATTTTTTCAATATCTGCTACGATTTGTTCCTTGGCATAAGGAGGGTCTAAGAAAATGAGATCGAATTCCCCAGATACCTGTTCCAATGCCCTTTCTGCATCCATCTTGAGGAGTTGAAATTTTCCAACTTCCTTGGTCATCTGAATATTTTCAGCCACGATAGCCTGAGCCTTACGGTCTCGTTCCACCAAAACAGCGCTGGACATGCCACGCGATACTGCCTCGATAGATAAACCACCACTACCTGCATAAAGGTCCAAGACTCGTCCCCCTTCAAAGTAGGGACCAATCATGTTAAAAATAGCTCCCCTAACCTTATCTGAAGTAGGTCTTGTCGTCTTGCCTTCTAGTGTCTTGAGGGGACGTCCCCCATAGATTCCTGATACGATTTTCATACCGTTTATTATACCAAATTATAGACAAAAAGAGAAAGAAGAGGCTGGCTAGTACTAAATTCGAGGATAAAATTCAGAAAATCTGTCTATAATAAAACGCATAACATCAACCTTTACTGAACTGATATTATGCGTTTTTATCATTTTGAAACTTTTAAAATCCTTATCTACAAAATATTTTCGTAAGTATCGCGGACTTCTTGAGGCCAAACACTTGTTTGCACTTCTCCGATGTGTTTCTTGCGAAGTAGAAACATAGCCATCCGAGATTGTCCAATTCCCCCACCGATTGTCAATGGGAATAGGCCGTTCAACAAAGCCTTGTGCCATTCCAATTCCAAGCGGTCTTCATCACCTGTGATGGCAACCTGACGGCGAAGAGTTTCTTCATCGACACGGATTCCCATAGAAGATAGCTCAAAGGCTCCACCCAGAGACTCATTCCAAACAAGAATATCGCCATTCAGACCCTTGTAGCCATTTTCAGACTCACTTGTCCAGTCATCGTAGTCTGGTGCACGTCCATCGTGCGGTTTACCATCTGGCAACTCGCCACCGATACCGATCAAGAAGACTGCTCCAAATTCTTTACAGATCGCATTTTCACGTTCTTTCGGTGTCAAGTCTGGGTAGCGTTCTACCAACTCTTCTGTGTGGATAAAAGTGATTTGTTTTGGCAAGATTGATTCGATGTCATAGCGGGCTTCAACAGCCAGCTCAGTAAGGCGAATAGCCTTGTAAATCTTCTCAACTGTTTCTTTTAGATAAGCGATGTTACGTTTACCATTTGGGATAACCTTCTCCCAGTCCCACTGGTCAACATAAACAGAGTGGGTCGCATCCAACGAGTCTTCGTCTGGACGAAGAGCCTTCATGTGGACGAAAAGCCCTTCACCTTCACCGAAGCCAAAACGAGCCAAGGTATGGCGTTTCCATTTAGCAAGAGAGTGCACCACTTCATAAGTAGCATCAGGGATTTGGAGAACCTTGACCGATACGGCATTCTCAACACCTGATAAGTTGTCCTGCATCCCGTCACCGACCCTACTCAAGATAGGACCTTGAACTTCGACAACTTCTAACTTATCTTTCAAATACTGGGTAAAAGTGTTTTTGACAAAGGAAATTTCTTCTTGTTGGTGGATAAAACTTTTCTTCATAGGCTACTCCTCAAAAATTAGTTAAAAGCATTATACACCTATTTCCAAGAAAAGAAAAGAGAAAATATAAAAAATCAGTGTTCCTTGGAACACTGATTTCATGGACCTTTTAGTCATTACGACCGAAGATACGTAAAATACTTAGGAAGAGATTGATAAAATCAAGATAGATACTGAGAGCCATTGACACAACCCAACCTGTCGCTACACGACCTTGTGATTGTTCATAGGCAAGGCGAATCTTTTGGTTATCCCAAGCAATCAACCCTGAGAAAACCAAAACCATGGCCACGCTAATCATATAATCAAAGAAGCCACTAGCCAAGAAAATATTGACTACCATAGCAATCAGTAAACCAATGAGAGCTGCCATCATTGCTCGACCAATCCCACTCAAGTCTTTCTTGGTGAAGATACCAACTGCCGCCATGACAAAGAAGAGAAGGGCGCTTGATACAAAGGCAGATAAAACTGTACCTGGAGTATAGAAAGCCACCACAAAACTAAGGGTAAAGCCGTTTAATACTGAGTAAAGTAAAAATACTGGAAGAGCCGCTGGACTATTTCTTGAAGCCATGCTACTGGCAACGAAAACTAAGGCCAACTCCGCAAAAGTAGCAATGGTCAACCAGAGACGCCCCTGCATCAAAAAGTAAACCAACTGAGACTGAAAGACCGTCAACATAAGGCCTGATACCAAAGCAGATAGTCCGATTCCCAGACCAACAAAGGCATAAACCTTAGCGTAAAATTGATTGAGACCTGCACGGTCATGTATAATAGTGTGATTCATCCTTTTCTCCTTTTCTATGAACATCTTTCCTTGATTATAACAAAAAAAGTTAAAATTAGCTTAAATGGAAGATTAAAATACCGGCTGCAACGGCAACATTCAAACTCTCTGCCTTCCCCTTCATGCTAATATGGACCAATTGATCTGCACTTTCAGCCATGAGGGAACTAATTCCTTGACCCTCATTTCCCATGACTAGTACAAAATTTTCTATAGGAGGCAGTTCTCTGTAATCAACAGAATCTTTAGATAGGGTTGTTGCCAGCACTGGGATACCTGCCTCTTTGGTTTCCTTAAGAAGCACTTGACTCGACATCCGGTAAATATGCAGATGAAAATGACTGCCTTGCATGGAACGTAAGGTCTTGAGACTGTAAATATCTGCCGACTTATCTGAAACAATCACGCCTGTAAAACCTGCTGCATCCGCAGTCCGAATGATCGTTCCCACATTCCCAGGATCTTGCACAGCTTCCAAAAACAAGAACTTGCCCTGACTCAAATCAGCTTGTCCTACTTCTTCTTTTTGAACCACGGCAACAATGCCCTGTGGAGTCTGAGAATCCGCCAAATCTAGCAAAATATCCTCTGACACCCAGACAGTTTGCGGAAAAGCAGCTAACTGATCTCGGTAATTTTCTAAGGCAAAGATTTTCTCAATCGTCACCCCAGCTTGGACAGCTTCTTCAAACAAGTGCCAGCCTTCAATCAAATAGGCAGACTTGCGGTATTTTTTTTGGTGTAATTTCTTGGCATTTTTTACCACAGAATTGGCTTTTGAGGTTATAATAGTCATAGAAATATTATAACACAATCAAAGGGGTTTGGTATGCAAAAGGTTAGAATGATTGCCCAAGGTAGGGTGCAGGGAGTCGGCTTTCGTTGGGGTGTTTACAGCTTGGCACTTGAAATTGGTGGCATCACAGGTCGGGTATGGAATAACGACGATGGCACAGTGGAGATCTTAGCCCAAGCAGACTCAGCTGCTATCATGGCAAAATTTATCCAAGAAATCCGAAAAGGACCGACACCTTTTTCAAAAGTCAGCTACTTAGATGTCAAACTAAGCAACTTTCCTCCCTACTCTGACTTTAAAATCGCAAATTAGGTCTCCAGAACTATTGTATATTTTGTAAAAAAACAGTAGAATAGAAAGGTATAATTTTTAAAGAAGGAATAAAAACAGTGAAATCTATTAAACGTTTTGCACTCTCAGCTATGGGAGTGGCTATGTTGCTTGTTTTGACTGGCTGTGTTAGCGTCGATAAAGCAACAGGACAGCCAACAGGAGTCATTTGGAATACTATCGGAGCGCCTATGGCTGAAGCTATCAAGTACTTCGCTACTAATCAAGGTCTAGGCTTTGGTGTCGCTATCATCATCGTAACCATTATCGTGCGCTTGATTATCTTGCCACTTGGTATCTACCAATCATGGAAGGCAACGCTTCACTCTGAAAAGATGAACGCCCTCAAGCACGTCCTTGAGCCACACCAAACTCGTCTCAAAGAAGCAACTACTCAAGAAGAAAAACTCGAAGCCCAACAAGCTCTCTTTGCTGCTCAAAAAGAGCACGGCATCAGCATGTTTGGTGGTGTAGGATGTTTCCCTCTCCTCCTTCAAATGCCTTTCTTCTCTGCAATTTACTTTGCTGCCCAACATACTGAAGGGGTTGCTCAAGCAAGTTACCTAGGCATTCCTCTAGGTTCTCCAAGTATGATTTTAGCTGCCTGCGCTGGTGTCCTTTACTATCTTCAATCGCTCCTTTCACTTCACGGAGTAGAAGATGAAACGCAAAGAGATCAAATCAAGAAAATGGCTTACGTGAGCCCAGTCATGATTGCCGGCTTCTCCCTCATCTCACCAGCTAGTGTCACACTTTATTGGGTTGTCGGTGGTTTCATGATGATTCTCCAACAGTTTATCGTCAACTATATCGTTCGTCCAAAACTTCGCAAAAAAGTCCGTGAAGAACTGGCGAAGAACCCACCAAAAGCAAGTGCTTTCTCTAAACCAAGTGGACGAAAAGACGTTACCCCTGAACAACCAACTGCTATCACAAGCAAGAAAAAACACAAAAATCGCAACGTTGGAAAACAACGTTCGAGATAAGAAGAAAAAGGCTTAGCTGATTTGCTAAGTCTTTTTTGCAAGTCATACTCTTCGAAAATCTCTTCAAGCCACGTCAGCTTCGCCTTGCCGTATGTATGGCTACTGACTTCGTCAGTTCTATTCACAACCTCAAAACCATGTTTTGAGCAGCCTGCGGCTAGCTTCCTAGTTTGCTCTTTGATTTTCATTGAGTATCAAAAGCCCGATGTTTCCATCAGGCTTCTTTTTTATCCATGTACACGTTTCATATAGTCTTGATAACTTTCGGTATCCATGAGTTTTTTAGCGTTCTTTACGCGATCTGCTGTTGGTGGTTTAACCCCTTCGAGTGAATAAGGAATTCCCAGTTCACGCCATTTGAACTCACCCATAGTGTGATAAGGCAGAATTTCAAACTTATCCACATTTTTGAGGGTCTTGACGAACTTACCAAGTTCAATCAAGTCATCGTCTCTGTCTGTCAATCCTGGAACTAACACATGGCGAATCCAGACAGGTTTTCCAATATCTGATAGATACTGGGCACAGGCCAAGATATTTTTATTGGTTTGGCTAGTGACAATCTTGTGCTGTTCTTCGTTGATTTCCTTGATATCCAAGAGGACCAAGTCAGTGACAGCCATGAGTTTGTCAAACTTTTCAAGGTAACGTGGTTTATTACGGAAAGGCAGTGCACAGGTATCCAAGGTACAGTGGATTCCTTGTTCCTTGGCCTTGGTAAAGAGGGCAATCAAGAAATCAATCTGCAAGAGGGCTTCTCCTCCACTGACTGTAATCCCCCCCTTATTTCCCCAGAAACCGCGGTAGCGCAAGGCCTCTGTCAAGACATCATCTACCGTCCGTTCACGTGATTTATTGGACTCCATAGCCCAAGTATCCGGGTTATGGCAATACTGGCAACGCATGTGACAGCCCTGCAAAAAGACAATAAAGCGAATACCAGGCCCATCTACTGACCCAAAGCTTTCTGTCGAATGCACCATTCCTGTCACTTGTCCATAATCAATTGTTTCTTCAGACATATCGTTACCTTCCTTGAAAACGTTTTATAGTTTTATTATATCACGACTTGAAGGAAAAACAAGATTTTTGCCTATTTTTTAGAAAGCAATCTGTTTTTCAATTTCATTTTCAATTACTTATCATTTCATTCTTCAAAATCAAAGCCATACAAGGTTGCAAAATAGTCCTCAGGGCGCTCTGCACGGCGGATTTGACGGGCTTTACCTTCTTCGGTATAAAGGATTTCCGCAGAACGAAGTTTGGCGTTGTACTGGTAGCCCATTGAAAATCCGTGGGCACCTGTATCATGAATTACCAGCAAATCACCGATTTCTGTATGAGGCAGTTCGCGATTCACTGCAAATTTATCATTGTTTTCGCAGAGTGAGCCGACCACATCTACCACTTCAGCTGGTCCATCTGGATGGGTCACGTTAGTAATATGGTGATAGGCTCCATACATGGCTGGACGCATGAGGTTGACTGCTGATGCATCCACACCCAGATAGGTACGGTAGGTTTTCTTCTTATGAGTAACTCTTGTGACCAAAGCACCGTGAGGGGCTAACATAAAGCGACCCAATTCTGTGAAAATCTTGACCTGACCAAGACCAGATGGCGTAAGAACCTCTTCATAAACCTTACGAACTCCCTCACCAATCAAGGCTATGTCATTTGGTTCCTGATCAGGACGATAATTAACACCAATACCGCCAGAAAGATTGATAAAGTCTAGCGAAATACCCAACTTTTCCTTGATTTCAACAGCCAATTCAAAGAGCTGACGGGCCAACTCTGGATAATAGAGATGGGTCACCGTATTGGATGCTAGGAAGGAGTGAATCCCAAAGGTCTTAGCTCCTTTTTCCTTCAAAATCGCAAAGGCTTCAAAAAGCTGGTCCTTAGTCATGCCAAACTTGGCTTCTCCAGGATTGTCCATAATGTCTGTTCCTAGCTCAAAAACGCCTCCAGGATTGTAACGACATGAGATGATTTCTGGAATGTCTGCTGCACGCTCCAAATGTTCAATATCTTCAAAGGCATCCAAGTTAATGGTCGCACCCAATTCACGCGCATAGGCATATTCCTTGTCTGGCGTGTTGTTTGAAGAGAACATAATCTCAGAACCGGGGAAATCCAGTTTATGGCTCATCAGGAGCTCCACATAACTAGAGCAGTCCACGCCACAACCTTCCTCTTGGAGAATTTTCAAGATAGCTGGGGTTGGAGTAGCCTTAACTGCAAAATATTCCTTAAAGCCCTTGTTCCACGAAAAGGCTTGGTTGACGGCTCTTGCCTTCTCACGAATCCCCTTCTCATCATATAAGTGAAAGGGAGTTGGGAACTCGGCAACAATCTTTTCTAAATCTTCTTTATTGATAAATGGTGTTTTCATAAGCTTCCTTCTATTCTATTTGCAAAGAAAGGCTGGGACAATCGTTCCAACCTTTAGTTCTATCTCTTATTTATCTTCGTCAAAGATATTGCCAACCTCAACATCGATGGCTTGGTTCTTGACATCAATATTGGTGACCTTCAAGAGTGACTTGTAGTCAAATTGCTTTTCACGTTCTTCTTGAGCATTATCCGCAAAGACTGCGACACCTGCCAATTCTGAATCAAACTCACGCAAGAGACTGATCATCCCGTTGACCGTTCCTCCACCTTTCAAGAAGTCATCTACAATCAAGACACGGCTGCCGGCCTTTAGACTGCGTTTTGAAAGGAACATTTTCTCAATGCGGTCACCACTTGAACCGGATACATAGTTGACGCTGACTGTTGAACCTTCGGTAATTTTCAAGTCACGGCGCACAATGACAAAAGGAACATTGAGGACATTGGCAACTGCATTTGCGAGTGGCACCCCCTTAGTCGCTACTGTCATAACCGCGTCGATTTTTTGATCCATAAAGCTCTTGGCAATAATGCGTCCAATATTTTTCAAGATAGCTGGTGTGCTAAGTAAATCGGACAGGTAGATGTAACCACCTGGCAAGATACGGTCACTTTCTGACAACTTGGCACGCAAGTCCTCAACCATTTCCTTGGCATCATGGCTTGAGATTGATGGTGTGAAGATGACACCTCCACCAGCCCCAGTCACTGTCTGGATGTGGCCGATTTCGATTTCCTCAAAGGCGCGTTTGATAATCACGATATCTTCTGAGATGGATGATTTAGCAGATTCATACTTTTCAGCAAAAGTATTGAGACTAGTTAATTTATAAGGATGATTAATCAAATAGTTGGAAATGACAACCATCCGATCACTTCTTCTTAATTTCATTTCTATTTCCTATTCCATTTTTCTTCAAAAAATCAAAAAGCAAACTAGAAAGCTGGTCGCTGATCGCTGGTGGTTCAAAACACTGTTTTGAGATTGTCGATAGAACTGACAAATCCTGTAATATACCTGCATATATACATACGACAAGGCGATGCTACCCTAGTTTGAAGAGATTTTCGAAGAGTATTCATTTTTGTCTTTTACTTATTATACCATATTCACATAAAAAAACGAACATTCTTATCCTAAAAAATGCTCATTTTTCTTAAATTATAAATCTAAATCTGGTTTATAGAAGGAACGATTGTCCATAGCGAAGATTTTATTGGTCATCTCTCCTTTGTCCACCAAAGCCAGAGCTGTTGACATCATCATCATACTAGCATCCAGATTGTCAATCATATGGATAATCTCTGCCTCCATGATACGTGGGCGAACCGGACTTCCATACTCTAGTAAGCCGTGGTGGCTGAGGATGACGTGACGAAGCAGAACGACTTCTTCTTTAGTATCATCAATGCCAAGTTCCATAACTGTCTTGGTAATTTCGCTATCAATTAGAGCAATATGCCCAAGGAGATTGCCTCGCACTGTGTACTCGGTCTGGTCTGGTCCCGTCAACTCGATGACCTTAGCCAAGTCGTGCAACATAATCCCCGCATAGAGCAGGCTCTTATTAAGTTGAGGATAAATTTCGCTAATAGCATCTGCCAAACGTACCATGGTCGCCGTATGATAGGCCAAGCCTGTTTCAAAGGCATGGTGGTTGGTCTTGGCAGCTGGATAAGAATAGAATTCCTTATCGTACTTAGTGTAGAGATTTCGGACAATTCGTTGCCAAACAGGATTTTCTATTTTGAAAATCATCTGCGACATATAGTCACGGATTTCCTTGACATCAACTGGCGACTTGACCTTGAAATCAGCTGGATCACTGGGTTCACCGGGTTGAGGCAAGCGTAGGGTGATTTGATTGACCTGAGGGGTATTGTTATAAACTTCTCGGCGCCCTTTCATATGGACAACCTTACCTGCGGTAAAGGCCTCAACGTTATGTGGTTGGGCATCCCAGAGTTTCCCTTCAATCTCGCCACTATCATCTTGGAAGGTAAAGGCCAGGTAGTTTTTCCCAGCTCGTGTCTGTCTCAAATCAGCTGACTTGATTAGGTAAAAGCCTTCAAACAGCTCATCTTTTTTCATGTGACTAATCTTCATATTCTTCCTCATCTTCTTGGAAATGGAGTAGATCAAGCGCAGGCTCACCTTCTGATAACTCAATGTGACGGAGCGTTCGCTCGATAGCTGTAGTGCGACGGTTTAATAATTCATCAATATTGCCAGAGGCATGTTGGAGGTGTTTTTGTGCCTTGACCAGAATGCCACCAAACTTGCCAAACTCGGTCTTGACACTGGCAAGGGTCTTACTGATATGGTCGGCACTCTTTTGGATATTGAGGGTCTTGAAACCAACCGATAGGGAATTGAGCAGAGCTGACAGGGTGCTTGGACCTGCGACAATAATCTGCTCCTCCCGTCTCAAATCATCAAAGAAGACCGGATTGCGGACGATTTCTGAGTAGAGACCTTCTGTCGGAACAAACAAAACTCCAAAATTGGTCGTCCGAGGCGGTGCTATGTACTTGCTCTTAATATCCTTGGCAAAGCGCTTGACGCTTGCTAGGAGTGACTTACGGCAGCGTTCAATCTCATCCTTGTTACCTGCTTCATAGGCTTCTTCCAAGCGATAATAATCTGCTAGTGGAAACTTAGAGTCAATCGGTAGGTAGACATATTCCTGGTCGCCTTGCCCAGGTAGCTTAATGGCGTACTCTACTCGTTCACTGGAGTTTTCAACCGTTGCATATTCTCGTTCATACTGGGCAGGTGTCATAATGTCTTCGATGATTTGGCCCAGTTGCAATTCGCCCAGAATCCCTCGCGTCTTGGTTCCAGAGAGAACCTTATTAAGAGCACCGACATCACGGGCAACTGTCTGCATTTCTCCCAGACCTCGATTGACAGACTCTAGTTGTTTGGAAACTGTCTCAAAGGAAGCCTGCAAGCGTGTCTGTAGGGTCTTTTCCAACTTTTCCTCGACCGTCTGGCGCATTTGTTCCAAACGTTGCTCATTTGATTCCTGCAGGGCTTGGAGGCGTTGGTCGGTCTTATCTCTAGTTTGCAAGAGATTATCTGTCATTTCTTGACGAACCTGAGTCAGACCTTGGTGCAATTCGAT
Organism: Streptococcus pseudopneumoniae; assembly: GCF_038148935.1. Lineage (GTDB taxonomy): Bacteria > Bacillota > Bacilli > Lactobacillales > Streptococcaceae > Streptococcus > Streptococcus pseudopneumoniae_U. The sequence continues at coordinate 23,916 of NZ_JBBJZX010000017.1, forward strand.
TCTCACTTCTTGCAGGCGATCGCTGACAGCCACTTCCAAATCTTTTTGATCCAGCTGGCTGGCTTGTCTGGCTTGTTCAAAACGATAATCTAACTGGTCCGATAAATGATCTGCCTGATCCTCCAAGCTCTTACTTAGGTGTTTCTCCTGCTTATCCTGCCTTTGCCAAATCAGAAAAAGCCCAGCTAGGTTGGCAATCAATAATAGAACAAGTAAACTTTCCATCCTACCTCCTGTCCTTGCTATGCAAGACAACCACATAGCCATCTGGGCAAGTCACTGACACTTCCCTATCTATATATTCGTTAGAAGCGTACACTTTTTTAAAGAAAAAATTTTCCTCTGTCAACTCATACTTGGCCCCAAGAATAGTCAACTGACTATCCCGAACCGGCATAAAGGCTAGGTAGTCATAGTCTGAACGTGGTTCAAGTTGACTGGTCCCTTCTGGACAATAGGCAATCAAATTTTGCCCGTCCTCAATCGCTAGCTGGCGCATATAAGGTGCCAGCTTAGGATTGCTAGGCAGAAAGACATTGGCCAGCATATGGTCGATACGGCCACCCAAAGCACCGAAAATAGTAACCTGAACCTGAGGATTTTTCTCAAAAATAGTCAAGAGAGCCAATTCCAAATCGGTATCATCTTTTTCTGGTCGGGCTTGAACAAAATACTGGGCACGTTTTTGAATCAACTGTCGCTCTTCTACAGTGACAGAATCAAAATCTCCAACCGCTAGAGCAAGAGGCAAGTCTTCTTCCAAGACCCAGAGCGAGCCTCGATCCACACCAACAAAAGCATCAAAGTCCGTCCGATAATGACCACGGTCTCCGCCCGCAAAAACGGCAACCTTAGTCCAGTTGTTTTCTGAGAGTTTGTACTCGCTCATCGACATCTCCCTTAAAGACATAGGAACCTGCTACAAAAACGGTCGCACCAGCTTCTTTGGCTTGGGCAATCGTTTTATCATCAATCCCACCATCAACTTCAATCTCAAATTTCAAACCTTTTTCATCACGAAGTGCAACCAACTCACGGACCTTATCCATTGTCTCTGGTAGAAAGGCTTGCCCACCAAAACCTGGGTTAACTGTCATGACTAAAACTTGGTCAACTAGATGAAGGACGTGCTTGATGGCTTCAACTGGTGTGCCAGGATTGATAACGACTGAAGGCTTAACTCCGAGTGAACGAATTTTTTGGAGGGCACCATGAATATGAGGCGTTGCTTCCACATGGATGCTGATGATATCCGCACCTGCACGCGCAAAGTCTTCTAAATGATGCTCTGGATTAGCTACCATCAAGTGGCAGTCAAAGACCATCTTGCTATGAGGGCGAAGAGCTTCGACCACACCCGCACCAAAACTGATTTGTGGTACAAAATGACCATCCATAATATCGATATGGGCATACTCTGCCCCAGTTGCTTCTAGGCGTTTAATTTCACGTTCAAAGTTGGCATAATCTGCTGCCAGAATTGACGGAGCAATCTTGTATTGAGACATAGGTTTCTCCTTATTTTGGAATTTTTTTGCTGACTTTTTTATAAGTTTCTCTACGATTTTCAATTTCGCTAAGGAATTGCAGATAATTTTCAAAACGGAAGGTTGCAATGGTACCCTCTTCTACAGCTGGCTTAACCGCACACGACGGCTCATGGGTATGGGTACAAGTACGAAACTTACAGTCTCGGCTGACACTGTCAATCTCTGGAAAGGCCTGATTGAGATCTTCTGCTGTTGACACTTCATAATCCAGAGATGAAAAACCTGGTGTATCTGCGATTTTACCCCCATTAAGGTTGTAAAAACTAACAGCTCGAGTGGTATGGCGCCCGCGACCTAGACTGTCTGAAATTTCTCCTGTTTCAAGATTGAGGTCTGGTGCGATTTTATTAAGAAGAGTTGACTTTCCAACGCCCGTCTGCCCCATAAAGACTGTAACCTTGCCTGTTAACAAAGGCAGGAGTTCCTCTTTACTGGTCACAAAGTCATAGCCGATGTCACCATAGGTCTGTTCATAAAAATCCAGTTCTCCTCTATCTTCCAACAAGTCCATCTTGGAAATATAGACGATGGGATGGATGCCCTTGTGTTCCAAAAGAACCAAGAACCGATCCAGCAAATTGCTGTTAAAATCAGGTTCCTTGACGGACATGATTACTACAGCTTGATCAATATTGACAATGGGCGGACGGACCAGACTGTTTTTCCGTTCGTGAATCTTGAGGATATAGCCTTCTGAATTTTCCTCGGCAGAAAAATCGACTAAATCTCCAACGTAAGGGGTATGACCTTTTTTACGGAAATTCCCACGCGCGCGTGTTTGATAGACCTGACCATCACTCTCTACATAGTAGAAGCCTGCCAAGGCTTTAATAATTTGTCCCTGCATCTTAGAGTCCTTGCCCTTTAAGTGCGTCTGCTAGGCTAGCAAACTCTGCCAAGCTGAGAGCTTCCCCACGTACACTTGGTGACAAACCTGCTTGGTCCAAGGCCTTGGTCAGCTTATCCTTGACTTCCTCAGTCTTGCCAAAGTAACCTGTCAAGTTATTCCACAAGGTCTTGCGGCGATGAGTGAAACTAGCCTTGGAAACCTTAAAGAAGAAGTTCTCATCTTCTACTGCTACGGCTGGTTCTGGACGGCGCACCATTTTCAAAATAGCAGAGTCCACGTTTGGCGCTGGTACAAATACCGTACGAGGCACAATGAAGGCAACCTTGGCAGTCATGTAATACTGCACAGCGATTGACAAACTGCCATAAGCCTTGGTGTTAGGCTGGGCTGAAATGCGGTCCGCCACTTCTTTCTGCATCATGACGACAAACTCACTAAAAGGAATGCCGCTCTCGATCAAGTGCATGAGAATAGGCGTCGTGATGTAATAAGGCAAATTAGCCACTACCTTGATGGGCAGGTCAGGATTTTTAAAATTCTGGATATGTTGTGCTAAATCAACTTTGAGAATGTCCTCGTTGACTACGGTCACATTATCAAAATCACGCAAGGTATCTGCCAAAATCGGCACCAAACGGTGGTCAATTTCAAAGGCCATGACCTCTGCTGCACGCTCAGCCAGAAACTCGGTCAAGGCACCAATACCTGGCCCGATTTCGATAACATTGACCTGGTCATCAATCTCAGCCACATCCACGATTTTTTGTAGGATATTGGTATCCGTCAGGAAATTTTGCCCAAAGGACTTTTTAAAGGTAAAACCGTGACGCTCCAGCACTGCCTTGGTCACGCTATAATCTGCAATTCTCATCTATTCTCTTTTCTATTATCTGTTACTACTATTGTAACACATTCCCCTTGTATTTTGGGGGTGAAAATCATACCAAAAAACTATCTTTCCTCATGAAGAAAGATAGTCTTGGAAATCTTTAAAGGGGGACTTAGCGCTTCTCTCGAAACATACGTTC
>NZ_JBBJZX010000018.1:0-27140 GCF_038148935.1 Streptococcus pseudopneumoniae
TCTCTCCTACAATCAACATGGACTATTATATCATGAAAATTTCAAAAAAACAAGACTTATTTTGCTAAATTATAATTTTCAATCAAAATTTCCACAGCTTTTTCCAATTTTTTATAAAAACTATCGACATTCCCATTCTTTATGATGGCAAATTGTCCGTCTAATTCGGCAATTTCTCCGATAACTTTTTTACCAATGGTCAAGGTATAGCCTTCAAAACTGTCTTTTCCTACATTAACTTTGGCATCTGCTACTTGAATTTCGATTTTTTTATCTTTCTTACTCATTTCATACCTCTCTTCACTTTTTCTATTTTACAAGAAAATCCTAAAACTAGCAAGAAAAAACTCTATATCAGGCTTGTCTGATATAGAGTTTTCTGCTTTATTTAATATGTTTTTCTAGTTCTTTTTGGTATTTGCTATTGGATTCCAATTTTTCTTTTTGCCATTTTTTAAGAGCTTCGTCATATTCTTTTGTTGTAACAATATCTTTTTGCAATTTCATTCCTTTAAAGATATATGGATCCCCCTTAATACCAACTTGTGAGTATGGTTTTGAGAATGGCACTACGTTACTTACAACTGGAGAACCACCAGATGAAGCTGTTGGCATCAATAATGAACTATCTGTCAACCAAGCTTGAGCTTTGGCATATTTTTCATATCTCTTCTCTAGGTCAGTGGTCTCAGAAACAGCATCTTCTAACAATTTCTTATATTGATCCAAACCAAGTTTAGCGACAACATCCTTATCTTTTCCTTTCGTAATACCAAGGTGTTTCATGGCAGAACCAGATTTTGGATCCATAATATTCAAGTAAGACGCTGGATCTTGATAGCTTGGAGCCCATCCTGTACTGTTCAAATCATAGTCTTTTTGAGAAGGAACACGCGCTTGTGATGTAATCGTTTCTTTTTCATTATCTGTCATTTGAAGTACATCGATGATAACATTTTCAGCACCAAGAGTTGATTCAATAGACTGTTTGAAAGAGTTGCTTTGTTGAACGGCGATAGTATCTGTTTGTTCAACCGGGACATCCAAGTGAATTGGGAAGGTTACCCCTTTAGATTCCAAGTCTTTCTTAGCTTTTTCGAAAGCAGCTTTAGCCTTGTCAGGGTTGTAGATAGAATCCTTACCGTCAACTAGCTCAACACCTTTCCATTGGTCACCATAGTTCACCAACTCTGCTTGAGCGATTTGACCAAAGTTCTTACCACCTGCTTGCACAAAGTTATCTGGAACTAGACTATTACGAATAATCTTGTCCGCACCATCTTCACCATTTAGCTGGGCAGCATAAGAATGACGGTTGAAGGCAAAGTTGATAGCCTGACGGAAGTCCTTATTAAGCATAGCTTCTTTTGTAGAAGTCTTTTGCTCTTCGCTTGTTTTCGCAGTTTTATTGTATGACTGACGATTTACGTTAAAGGTGAAGTAATAACTACTTGAGTCCTGTGGGCTATAAGTGATTTTATCTCCGTATTGTTCCAAAGTTGAAGCAAAGTTTGAGCTGCTTGGGAAGAGACGGGCTGTCGTATAAGCACCAGAGGAGAAGCTACGGATCAAAGACTCCTGATCTGAACCATCGTAGTAGGTCAATTTAATCTTCTCAATTTTAACATTTTCTTTATCCCAGTAATTTGGATTTTTTTCATATTCAATCAAAGATTTAGAAGTCAATGTTTTTAAGAAATAAGGGCCATTGTAGAGAATACCTGCTGGGCTAACCTCTCCGTAATTCTTTCCAGATGCCTTTAAAAACTCTTCATTTACAGGTAACATCGTCGCTGTTGTAACTTTTGAATTCCAGAAACTTTCTGGCGCATTCAATGTATACTCAACTGTGTAGTCATCCAAAGCTTTAACACCAACTGTAGAGAAATCATTGGTTTCACCAGTCATATAGGCGTCCAAGCCTTTGATTGAATTTTGGATGAGAGAAACACCGTCTGACTTACCGTCAGCTACGTGTTTTAGTCCTGTCACAAAGTCATGGGCTGTTACTTCTGCATATTCTTCACCTTCAGAAGTGTACCATTTAACTCCTTTACGAAGTTTGTAGGTATAAGTCAAACCATCTTTTGAGACAGACCAATCTTCAGCCAAGGAAGGAATAACATTTCCGTACTGGTCGTTTTCCATCAAGCCATCAACCACGTTCCCGATGACATCTGTTGTAGATGTACGAGTCGCTATACTATAGTCCAAAGATGCTGGATCTACTGCATAGACATATGAAAATGTTGTCGGTGCATCTGCTTCTTTATCAGCTTTTCCACAGGCTGCTAAAAGAGCTGTTGTGCTCAGGACCACTCCTGCTGTTAAGAGCCACTTTTTCGATTTCATAAAAATCTCCTTTAATATATTTTTAATCTACTTTTACAATCCAACCTTCTGGCGCTGGAATATCACCAAACTGAATTCCTGTCAGTTCATCATAGAGTTTACGAGTCACAGGTCCTACTTCTGTTTCACTATAGAATACATGGAAATCATCGCCGTGCTGAATTCCACCAATTGGAGAAATAACCGCTGCTGTACCACAGGCACCTGCCTCTACAAAACGGTCAAGGTTATCAATTGGGACATCCCCCTCAATAGGAGTCAAGCCCAAGCGGTGTTCTGCCAAATAAAGCAAAGAATACTTAGTAATAGATGGCAAGATAGATGGACTCAATGGTGTTACAAACTCATTGTCAGCTGTAATTCCAAAGAAGTTAGCTGAACCGACTTCTTCAATCTTTGTATGAGTTGATGGGTCTAGGTAGATAACATCTGAGAAATGATGTGATTTCGCCAATTTCCCTGGCAAGAGACTGGCAGCATAGTTTCCACCAACCTTTGCCGCACCTGTACCATTTGGAGCAGCACGGTCGTATTCATCCTGAATCAAGAAGTTGGTAGGGACCAAACCACCCTTAAAGTAATTTCCAACTGGCATAGCAAAGATAGTAAAAATATACTCCTCTGCTGGTTTAACCCCGATAATATCTCCAACACCAATCAAAAGAGGGCGAAGATAGAGGGTTCCACCTGTTCCGTATGGTGGTACGTATTCTTCATTCGCACGGACAACTGCTTTACAAGCTTCTACAAACATGTCTGTCGGAACTTGTGGCATCAAGAGACGGTCACATGTCCGTTGCAGGCGTTTAGCATTTTCATCAGGACGGAACAGTTGAACACTGCCATCCTTAGTACGATAAGCTTTCAAACCTTCAAAGGCTTGTTGTCCATAGTGAAGACTTGGAGAAGATTCTGAAATATGCAAAGTTGCATCCTCTGTAAGCTCTCCTTGATTCCATTGTCCATTTTTAAAATGAGCAATATAGCGATAAGGTAATTTCATATAGGAAAAACCAAGATTTTCCCAATCAATCGTTACTGTCATATTCCACTCCTTATTCTAAAAACCTATTTCTTATATTCTACACTATTTTTCTAAAATAGCAAGTATATTTTGTAATTTTCAGAAAATTTCTTCAATAAAAAGAACCAGCTCTTAGAACTGATTCTTCATTTCACTTATTTAGCTTCAGTAAATACTTCTTTAAGATAAGCGTCAAAAACTTCTTCATCTGAAATCGTGTCAGAAATGAAGCTTCCGTTGCTAGTGCGTTCTGACAAGTTCAAGTCTTGCAATCGGCTTTCATAGATTGTTCCTTTATTGGATTGGACAAGCAGAATCTGGTCGTTTTCTTCTACTTCTGTACTGAAGAGATCACCTACAAATCCTTGTTCTGCAACTGCTCCTGCTAAGAAGACACGATGCGGTTTGTTTTTCAACTCACGCAAGACTTGTAGTCCTCGTTTGGCACGGCTGGTTGCTGGAATTTCGTCAATAGAAACACGTTTCAAGCTTCCACGTTGGGTCAAGAGGTAGAAGGACGGGGTGTTACAGATAAAGGCGGATTGGAGAATATCATCTTCTTTCAAATTCATAGCCTTGACACCTGCAGCCTTGGCACCGACAACAGGAACCTCTTCGATATTGAAGCGCAGGGCATAACCATTTTGGCTAATTAAAAGAACATCATCTAGTTTAATCGGAGCCACTGCTACAATCTGGTCTGTCTCTTCTTTTAGCTTAGCATACTTGACAGACTTAGACTTGTAGGTCCTCCATGGGGTGAATTCTTTTCGTTCTACACGCTTGATTTGACCGAGACGGGTCGCTGCAAAGTAGGTTGTGCCATCATCAAACTGATCCACGACTTCCACATAAAGGATTTCTTCATTCGTTTCGAAGTTTGTAATGGTCTGGCTCAGATGCTCGCCGATGTCCTTCCAACGAATATCTGCCAATTCATGGATTGGTCTGTAGATGACATTTCCAAGACTTGTGAACATCAAGAGGTGCTGGGTTGTCTTGGCAGATTGAACAAAAATCAAACGGTCATCATCACGTTTGCCAATTTCTTCCAGCGTTGAAGCCGCAAAGGAACGTGGACTGGTACGTTTGATGTAACCAGCCTTGGTCACGCTGACGTAGGTATCTTCCTCGGCGATAAGACTAGCTGTATCAATCTCAATTGCTTTCGCAGTGTCTTCTAAAGAACTCAAACGAGGAGTTGCAAATTTCTTCTTGACCTCACGAAGTTCTTTCTTCATAAGATTGTACATGGTCCGTTCATCACCGATAATCGCAGCAAGCATAGCAATCTTCTCACGAAGTTCTGCTTCTTCTTCCTGCAAGACAACCACGTCTGTATTGGTCAAACGGTACAGTTGCAAGGTCACGATGGCCTCAGCCTGCTCTTCTGTAAAATCATAGCTGACCTTGAGGTTTTCCTTGGCGTCAGCCTTATTCTCAGAAGCACGGATAAGAGCAATGACTTCGTCCAAAATTGAAATCACACGAATCAAACCTTCAACGATATGAAGACGCTTCTCAGCCTTTTCCTTGTCAAAGCGGGAACGCGCCAAAATGACCTCACGACGGTGGGCGATATAGCTAGACAAGATTGGGACGATCCCAACCTGACGAGGCGTGAAATTGTCAATCGCCACCATATTAAAGTTATAGTTGATTTGTAGGTCGGTGTATTTGAAGAGATAGTTAAGAACGAGCTCCGTATTGGCGTCTTTTTTGAGCTCAATAGCGATACGAAGACCGTCACGGTCAGACTCATCGCGAACCTCAGCAATGCCTGACACCTTGTTATTGACACGAACATCGTCGATTTTCTTGACCAGATTGGCCTTATTGATTTCATAAGGAATCTCAGTGATAACGATTTGTTCCTTACCACCTTTTAGCTTTTCAATCTCCGTCTTGGAACGAACAACCACGCGCCCTTTCCCAGTTTCATAGGCCTTTTTAATTTCATCACGGCCTTGGATGATAGATCCTGTAGGAAAATCTGGTCCAGGCAAGAATTCCATCAACTTGTCAACCTTGGCTGTTGGGTGGTCAATCATATAAACCGCGGCATCAATAACCTCAGCTAAATTATGTGGTGGAATGTCTGTGGCATAACCAGCCGAAATACCAGTAGAACCATTGACCAAAAGATTTGGAAAGGCTGCTGGCAGAACAGTCGGCTCTTTTTCAGTGTCATCAAAGTTCCAAGCAAAAGGAACGGTCTTTTTCTCGATGTCCTGAAGAAGATATCCTGCAATCTCAGACAAACGTGCCTCTGTATAACGCATTGCCGCAGGCGGATCTCCGTCCATAGAACCGTTATTACCGTGCATTACAACTAGAATCTCACGATTTTTCCAGTCCTGTGACATACGAACCATGGCATCATAGATAGAACTGTCACCGTGTGGGTGAAAATTCCCCATGATATTCCCGACAGACTTGGCCGACTTGCGGTAACTCTTATCAAAGGTATTGCCATCCTTATTCATAGAGTAAAGAATACGACGCTGAACCGGCTTCAAGCCATCACGAATATCTGGCAAAGCCCGGTCTTGAATAATATACTTGGAGTAGCGACCAAAGCGCTCTCCCATGATGTCCTCCAGGGACATGTTTTGAATGTTAGACATAGGATACTAAGCCCGTAAAATGCAAAGTGAAAATAGAAAATTCTTGCAGTTAGCGATACTCACAAGAGAATTTATCTTTTTCACACAGCATTTAGGGCGTGTTCAACTCCTTTCAAAGAATGTAGAGTAGGTTTTTACAGAAAAGGTGTTCAGTTAAGATATAAAAGGACGATTTGGCTTGCCAAAAATGTCTGTAGAAAAATAGAAAATCGATGTAGGGCTCGATGAAGTCAAGACGATTTGACTTTTTTCCGAATAAAATTAGTCCCGTGTTCAGTTACTACAAATAACCAAACTATCCTTTCTGTAATTTAATGTGTTTAAAATTTGTTGCATCAGTTAGTAATAAGGAGTTTTCACTCAGCATTTAGGGCGTGTTCAACTCCTTTCAAAGAATGTAGAGTAGGTTTTATGGAAAAGGAAAAAATATATGGTAAGTGAGTCTCACCCAATTCCTGTATCCTCATTTCCACTTGAAATATCTACTCCACAAATCCTCGTTTATACTTGATATGGCTAGCGATATTACTATCTACATCTTTCTTATCCCAAAGTTGGAGTTCCCATGGGTAATAAAAATTACTTTTATTTTTAAAATAGATATGAATACCGACATAGCCATCTTTATCACGTAAATACCAGTTTTTTAGTCCGTACAGATTTTGCCAATCATCTAGCTTCTCCATAACTTGAGCTATCTCTTTGGAACTTAAAATCATACGAGCACCAAAAATATCATTAAGAATCGAATTCACAGGATAGCCCTCTTGACGCTCAGAAAAACGTGTAATTTTATCTAAAATAGACTCAGAAGTTTTGACACGATAAACATAGGCAATATCTTGGACATCCGCTTTCATCAGATAATCATTAATTGACTCATGTAAATTCAGACGGTAGGACAAAATCGCTTTCGTCGGAACTTTTGAAAAGGTATGCTTGAGATTAATTTTTTTCACCTTACCCGTTTCAAAATAATCTTTAGAATATTCTCGATGAATACGATTAATCTCTGTAATGAGGCGTTCCACTTTTTCAATCATGAGTCTTCTCCTCTCGCTTTTTCATTTTTCTAGTTATTCCCAAACTTCTTCACTCTTTCCTCAGCATACTGAATCATTTTCTCAGCCACTTCTTTATCGTAGTCAAAGTCCAGCTTTTGAGCAAGTCTTTGAGCTTCTTTGTGGAAAAGTTGCATCGTAACAAACAAAGACTTAGTAAGTTTCTCTACACTTGAAAAATCAAGCAGATTCGAGAATTCCTTTTCTTTCTCAGCAGGTAAATTGTTAAAGAGGTACTTGTAGTTCTTGCCGACGTCTACTGTTCCCTTATTACTTGCTACCTGCCAAGCTAAGATTTTTAAGAGTTCTTGTTGGCAAATACTGTAGAGATGGTCAGTCGCGTAGATGAGCTGATTACGACAAATTCCTTTAACCACGTAAGCTGACACCCACCAAAATTCATTGCAGGCTTTTTCAAAATCAATCGGGCTAGCTGGATTCGTACAGTAACGTTGAGGACTTGCAGTATAAGACTCAAACAAGCCTTTCTCATCTTTCAATACTGTATAATCAGCTTCACTATCCACCCACTCTTGGATATGGTCTTTGGGGCAGAGTGTCAAATCAATCCGATTGCCATCTTCAAAAAGCATGAGATATAGGCGACGGTGATCAAGGGTGACTTCTTGCTCAATAATGCGTTTGCCAAACCGGTCCAACCAAGAAAGGTCTCTCGTCAGATTATCTAAATCGTCCACGACATAGACCACATCATAGTCTTGAAACTCATCTTTTGGTGCTGTTGTATCAGTTCGTGAACCAGACATGGCGACAGCGTCGACTTGTAGCACTTTTGCAGTTTGTAAAATTAAATCTAGCATTTCGGGTTCAGTTCTCATAGGAATACCTACCTTTTTAGTGAAAACTCTCGATTCTGTAGAGGGTATGTCTATAAAGCGGACTATCAGCTGAAACTTTTTCGTTATCAAATTCTTTGAAAAATCCCATGACTAGTTTTTTCATGACTTTGACAGCCATCTTTGTTTTTATTTCTTCTTTTTAAACAGATTATTAATAATAAGAAAAACTACTAACAAAACAGCTAATACATTTGTTTGATGTTTAATTTCCTTCAACCCTAGCCAGCCTTGATCACTTGCAAAATTAACCCCTACAATTACATATAAGAAAATCAAATACATGCTAAATATATTAGTCAATAGCCATCCTCCAATTTTCTTGTAGCATGATTCATCTGCCGAGCCAAACGAATCGGGATTAGGCGTATCAAGCTTTACATATTTATCCAAATAATCTTGAGCAGAAAATTTATTTATCTTATCTTCACCATTTTTATTAATTTTAACATCTAGTTCAAGTTTCATTTCATACACTTCCCATCATCTTTTTATTGATTTTTTCAATCAGATCGTATTCTTCATCGTCATTCTCTAAGGTCCTACTTATTGCCTTTACTTTATCATACGTTTCACGAATAAATTCTGGTTGTTTTGAAGTTTTGTAATGAATCTTCAAGAATTTCAACGAAGATACCATAGAAGCATTGTATTCCCAATGGTTCTTCAACAGACACCTGATAAACACTCTAATGATTTCCTGTTCTTGATACAAAAGACTTGTTTCATGATGTTCAAAATACTTTAACGAAATATAATCACAATAGTAAATCATGATATTAGATATCCAAGCAAAAGTGTATTCTTGGACCTCCCTAGTTGGTTCATAGCGTAGAGCTGTCCTTAACGCCTGAACTTCTTTAAGCGTAATTTCTTTAGCAGAAGCTGCATCAAAAAGCTTTGAGCGCCAGCCTGAAATGCTATCTAAAGAACTTCTATAATTGGTATATAAAGTAAAGATTGACACAATTGCACCTAACAAAGCCGCAAATAATCCAATCACTAATTCATTCATCTTCATATCCTATATTCACTTTCTAAGATTTATTTTGACTGGCATAAATTAACCAGAACAACCTACTTGGCTTCTTCTGGTTGTGTTGGGGTAATTTTTTTGCTTGGTTTGCGTTTTTTATAGCGACTACGGATAGCGTTGAGATGGTCACGGAGATCGGCATACTGCTTCTTATCTGGATAAGCATAGGCGTTGATTGCAGTAAAGTCCACAAGGAAGTCATAGATTTCTTGTAGTTTCGCACGGACTTCCTTGTTTTGACTAGGTGCCTTGCCTTTTTGCTCAGCCAAACGCTCCTTATAGGCTTTTTCAAACTGAGCCTGCGCTTTTGTCAAGGTTTCTACATGAGTTGTCAAATGCAGGGTTGAAAGGGCAGTTTGGTAGTCAGTATCTTTTAGCTCCTTGAGCAAATGGTTAATAGCTTCTGTCTCTTTTTCGTAGCTCATACTCGTTAGCCCAGCATAATTTTTGAAAAGTTTGCTGAGTTTGTCGTAAGCTTCCTTGCTACCTGCCTCTTTGACACGAGAGAAGGCCTTGACCAAACCAATCAAGATAGAAAGCGCATCATCACGCTCACGATCAGACGCTTCCAGTCTAGCCACCGTTTGACTGGCCTTGGAACGGTGCAAACCAGCTTGCAAGGTCTCAAGAAGTTTCTCCATATCCCCAAGCTTCGTTGCATAAAACTGCTCAGACTTATTGGCTTTTGTAAAAGCCTCCAACTCGTCCCTGCTCTCAGATAGAAGTTGGAAGAATTCGTTGTTTTCTAAAGCTTTTGTATCTAAACTGCTAATTCCATAAATTTTTTCATCTGGATAATCTCCTAATTTTTTATTTTAATGTACTTTTTACTTCGTCCGATTTTAGAACTGGTGAGCTTGTCAGAAAATCTGGCGAGAAAATTGTCATTTCATTATATGGGATAATCATGGATTCAATCCAATTTGAATGCAAATAGTCTTGTTTTAGAATTATACTGAACTATAGCAATTTTCTTATGAAGCTTATCTAGTTTACCATTATCCAGTTTCTCGTTGGCTGCTACATTAATAAATCTATTAATTGTGTCACTATCGGATTCATTATTTCTATTGTAATTATAAATAATCAATTCAGAATCTGTCTCCAAAAGTGAGTTAAGAATATTATTCCACCACCAAAAGTCACTATCACCGAGTGATAAACCGTATAATATAAACAAATCAGTATTATTGAAATATGATTTATATTTTTTATCATTCTGAGCCCAATAAGGTTTTAGAAAATTTTTAGCCAAAAACTTTTTCTTTTTACCTTCTATTTGTTCTTCATTATCAAACCCGAATAACATTGATTTAGGGATATTCTGATAACCATGAGGATGAGTGATATTTGTTATTAAATAGCTAGAGTAACAAGTGTCTTTATTAAAATCCAAATTGGATAAGCGTCCCCAAGAACCATCAACAGATATAGCTGAATAACCAGGAGCAGGAATATCTTTAGGATTGGGATAGAATTGAATCTGCCTATCTGCAAGCTTATGAGGATGCGGATCAAATTGTCCTTTATCTAGGAATAAAATATTATCTAACATCGAAGTATAGTTGAAATTTAAAATTTCCCAATTAAATAAAGAATAATGTTTAGTTTTACGAGGAAAAGCCAATTTATTGAAATTCTCCGTATCTAAATCACCTAAAAAACGGGTAAAAGAATTAAGAGCGATTCCTTTTTCAGTGCTATCGTTCCCTAACTTAGCAATCATATTAGGAGTAATTATTTCATTTAAAAAATTTGAGAACTCGATTTGAAATTGAGTGAAATCGTTAGCCAATTTCTCTGCGTTCAGGTAGCTAGGTTGATTAAAAATCTCAATTAAACTATTCTCAAAGTCACTCCAGTTTTTCTTAATATTAGGATCTTTTTCATTATCTTTCTTATCCTCAGTCATTTTTTGAAAGATCATATTATCTTTATCAAAATTCTTATAGCAAAGATAATTATAGAAATTTTGATAAGAAGTCCGATACGGAGAACCTAGATATTCCATTAACTGAATATCTATTCCATTACCAAACAAAGCCATAATATTAATTTGGCCATCATCAGCAAGTTTTTCAAATTCTTGATTTGTATATTTGGTATAACTCATATTCTCTTTTTTATCCTTTCAAAACGCCCCACTCTCCTCCAGCGTAAACTTGACATTATCCTCAATCCACTTACGGCGTGGTTCGACCTTGTCTCCCATGAGGACATTGACGCGGCGTTCTGCGCGTGCTAGGTCTTCAATAGTGACACGGATGAGGGTGCGTGTTTCTGGATTCATAGTTGTTTCCCAGAGCTGGTCTGCATTCATCTCACCAAGACCTTTATATCGTTGGAGTGTTGCTCCTTTACCGAACTGCTTGCGGAGTTCTTCAAGTTCTCCGTCTGTCCATGCGTAGGCTACTTCTTCTTTCTTGCCTTTGCCTTTGGACATCTTGTAAAGAGGTGGGAGGGCAATATAGACATGACCTGCCTCGACTAGCGGACGCATGTAACGGTAGAAAAATGTCAAGAGCAAGGTCTGGATATGGGCACCGTCAGTATCCGCATCGGTCATGATAATGATCTTGTCATAGTTGGCATCTTCAAGGGAGAAGTCTGCTCCGACACCCGCACCGATGGTATAAATCATAGTGTTGATTTCCTCATTTTTGAGGATATCTGCCATCTTGGCCTTGGCTGTATTGATAACCTTACCACGAAGAGGCAAGATAGCCTGGAACTTGCGGTCACGACCTTGCTTGGCAGAACCACCGGCAGAGTCCCCCTCGACTAGATAGAGTTCATTCTTGGTAGGGTTTTTAGACTGGGCTGGAGTCAATTTCCCAGACAACAAGCCCTTGTCTTTTTTATTTTTCTTACCATTCCGGCTCTCATCACGCGCCTTACGAGCCGCTTCACGAGCATCACGCGCCTTGATAGCCTTGCGAATAAGGTTAGAAGCCAATTCTCCATTTTCCATAAGGAAAAAGGTCAACTTATCCGCCACAATTCCATCTACAACCGGACGAGCTAGTGGACTGCCTAGTTTGTCCTTGGTCTGACCTTCAAACTGCAAATGTTCTTCAGGAACCAAGATAGAAAGAACGGCAGCAAGTCCCTCACGATAGTCTGACCCTTCAAGGTTTTTATCTTTTTCCTTGAGAAGCCCCGTCTTACGCGCATAATCATTCATAACCTTGGTGATAGCAGACTTGAGTCCTGTCTCGTGCGTTCCACCGTCCTTGGTGCGAACGTTATTGACAAAGGATAGAATGTTATCTGAAAATCCGTCATTGTACTGGAGGGCCACTTCCACTTGGAAACCATTATCTTCCCCTTCAAAGTAAAGAACTGGCGTTAAGGTCTCCTTGTCTTCGTTCAGATAAGAAACAAAGTCTTGTACCCCATTCTCATAGTGGAATTCAATCGCTTCATCTGTTCGCTTATCTGTCAGAGACAAGGTCACATTTTTCAAGAGAAAGGCTGATTCATTAAGACGCTCTGAGATGGTATTGTACTTGAAATCGATCGTAGAGAAGATCGTCGCATCAGGCATAAACGTAACCTTGGTACCTGTCTTAGACTTGGGTGCTGTACCGATTTTCTTCAAGGTCGTGACAGGTTTGCCACCACTTTCAAAACGTTGCTTGTAGACTGCGCCATCACGGGTGATTTCAACTTCCAGCCAGCTAGATAAGGCATTCACGACGGAAGAACCAACCCCGTGAAGTCCACCTGATGTCTTGTAGCCTCCTTGACCGAATTTCCCTCCTGCGTGTAGAATGGTAAATATAACCTCAACAGTTGGAATTCCCATAGCGTGCATACCTGTCGGCATCCCACGTCCATGGTCTTGAACCGTTAAACTGCCATCTTTATTGATGGTCACATCAATACGGTCGCCAAATCCAGACAAGGCCTCATCGACAGCATTATCGACGATTTCCCAGACTAGGTGGTGAAGACCAGCACCATCGGTCGATCCGATATACATCCCTGGACGTTTACGGACCGCATCCAACCCTTCTAGCACCTGAATAGCATCATCATTATAATTGTTTATATTGATTTCCTTTTTTGACACAAGGAACCTCCTATTCGTTCATCTTTACTATTCTACAGGTTTTCCAAGGATTTTGCAAAATTTTTCTTTCTCCGATGTGACAATTTCAGAAGAGATTCTCTGCCTTTCTTCTCCATTTCATGATATAATAGGAGTATGATTACAATAGTTTTATTAATCCTAGCCTATCTGCTAGGTTCAATTCCGTCTGGTCTCTGGATTGGACAAGTATTCTTTCAAATCAATCTACGTGAGCATGGTTCTGGTAACACTGGAACGACCAATACCTTCCGCATTTTAGGTAAGAAAGCTGGTATGGCAACCTTTGTGATTGACTTTTTCAAAGGAACCCTAGCAACGCTTCTTCCGATTATGTTTCATCTGCAAGGCGTTTCGCCTCTCATCTTTGGACTTTTGGCTGTTATCGGCCATACCTTCCCTATCTTTGCAGGATTTAAGGGTGGCAAGGCTGTCGCAACCAGTGCTGGAGTGATTTTTGGATTTGCGCCTGTCTTCTGTCTCTACCTTGCAGTTGTTTTCTTTGGAACCCTCTATCTTGGTAGTATGATTTCACTATCTAGTGTCACAGCATCTATCGCGGCTGTCATTGGAGTTCTACTCTTTCCACTTTTTGGTTTTATCCTGAGTCACTATGACCCTCTCTTCATCGCTATTATCCTAGCACTTGCTAGCTTGATTATCATTCGGCATAAGGATAATATCACACGCATCAAAAATAAAACTGAAAATTTGGTCCCTTGGGGACTGAACTTAACCCATCAAAATCCTAAAAAATAAACGCCAGTTTGAATGTACTGACGTTTTTTGTATGCTTATTTTGATTTGATATAGTTGATACCATCTGCTTTTGGTGCAACTGCTTTTCCAAAGAAGGCTGCCAAGACAAGAATTGTCAAGACATAAGGTGCGATTTGAAGGTAAACCGCAGGCACTCCTTGTAGGAATGGCAATTGAGAACCGATAACAGCCAAACTTTGTGAAAGCCCAAAGAAGAGACTAGATAGCATGGCTCCGATTGGATTCCATTTTCCAAAAATCATCGCAGCAAGGGCGATAAATCCAGGTCCAATAATAGTTGTCACTGAGAAGTTAACTGAGATGGATTGAGCATAAATCGCTCCGCCAATTCCACCTAGGAAACCGGAAATAATAACCCCTAAATATCTCATCTTGTAGACATTGATTCCCAAAGTGTCCGCTGCTTGAGGGTGTTCACCGACAGAGCGGAGACGAAGACCAAAGCGAGTCTTAAAGAGAATAAACCAAGCAAGGAATGAGAAGGCAATGGCCAGATAACCAAGTAAACTAGTTGACTTGAAGAAGATATCACCGATAACTGGGGTATTTGCCAAGACTGGGAAATCAAAGCGTCCAAAAGTCTGACTTAGGTTGTCGGTTTGTCCTTTGTTATAAAGGACTTTCACTAAGAAAACAGCCAAGGCTGGCGCCATCAAGTTCAATACCGTACCGCTGACAACATGGTCTGCACGGAAATGAACCGTCGCTGCTGCGTGGATGATAGAGAAGACACCACCAACCAATCCTGCTACAAGCAAGGATAGCCATGGAGTTACTGCTCCAAATTGTTCTGCAAATTCAAGGTTAAAGACAACTCCAGAAAAGGCACCCATAACCATAATTCCTTCAAGGCCGACGTTTACCACACCACCACGTTCAGAGAAAACACCACCGATACTTGTAAAGATGAGGGGTGCTGAGTAAATCAGCATAGAAGACACCAAGAGGGTGAGCAAGGTTGTAATAGACATCTTTACTTACCTCCTTTAACTTGTTTTTTCGGTTTGATAAAGCGTTCGATAAGGTAATGAACACTGACAAAGAAGATAATAGACGCTGTTACAATGCTGACAAGCTCAGACGGTACCTGCGCCGCATTCATACCTGGGGCTCCAACTTGGAGAACACCAAACAGGAAGGCTGCAAAGAGAATACCAATTGGTGAGTTTGCTGCAAGCAGGCTAACTGCCATCCCGTTAAATCCGACAGCTAAGGATGCCCCTTGAACATAGACGTTCTGGAAGGTTCCAAGTCCTTCAACGGCTCCACCAAGACCTGCCAAGGCACCTGAAATAATCATTGAGAGGATAATAGTCCGTTTTGCAGAAATACCAGCATATTCTGAAGCATGTGGATTAAGGCCAACCGCACGGATTTCAAAACCAAGAGTCGTTTTCTTAAGCATGAACCAAATGACTGCAACGGCAATGAGAGCAAAGAAAATACCAATATTCATCCGTGAGTTACCAGTCAACTCAGCCAACCAAGGTGTCTGGTAGGTTGCATTAGCCCCAACACGAATGGTCGAATCTGTACTTTGCATGAAGTCTTTAGGGAAAGCATGGATAAAGGCATTTCCTACATACAAGACAATGTAGTTCATCATGATGGTTACGATAACCTCTGATGTCCCTAGATAGGCCCTAAGAATACCCGGAATCGCTCCGACAATCCCACCAGCAATCAAGGCAATCACGATAGTCGCTAGAATCATCAAGGGACGTGGCATATCTGGATGCGACAGGGCAAACCAACCACTGAGAATCCAACCAGCCAAAGCCTGACCAGGAAGCCCAACATTAAAGAAACCGGCGCGACTGGCAACAGCAAAACCAAGACCGATCAAGACCAAAGGCCCCATGGCACGGAAGATTTCACCAATTCCACGCAGGCTACCAAAGGCTGTATAGAACAATTCTTCGTAGCCCCAAATAGCATCATAACCAAAGATCCACATGACAATGGCCCCGAGTAAAATTCCTAGGAAAACAGAAATCAAGGGAACCGAAATTTGTTGTAATTTTTTAGACATCACTCTTCTCCTTTCCCAAGTTTCCACCAGCCATCAAGACACCAAGTTCTTGTTTATTGGTTGTTTCTGGTGACACAATACCTTGAATCTTACCATCATGAATAACAGCAATACGGTCTGAGACGTTTAAAATCTCATCCAACTCAAAGCTGACAACAAGGACAGCCTTCCCATTATCACGCTCTTCAATCAAGCGTTTGTGGATATATTCAATGGCACCGACATCCAAACCACGAGTTGGTTGGCTGACGATAAGGAGATCAGGATCTCGATCAATTTCACGAGCAATAATTGCTTTTTGTTGATTTCCTCCCGAGAGTGCAGCTGCAGGCACAATTTCGCTGGCAGCACGAACATCAAACTCTTCCATTAGCTTTTTAGCATAAGAAGTAATATTTGAATAGTTCAAAATTCCATTTTTACTATGTGGTTCTTTATAGTAGGTTTGAAGGGCAATATTTTCAGAAATCATCATTTCCAAAATCAAGCCATCACGGTGGCGGTCTTCTGGAACGTGCCCAACACTTAGTTCTGTAATTTGTCGTGGGTGCAAGCCTACAATTGAATCTCCTTTTAGCTCAATGCTTCCAGATTCAACCTTGCGAAGACCTGTGATGGCTTGAATCAGTTCAGACTGACCATTTCCATCAATCCCCGCAATACCAACAATCTCTCCAGCACGAACATCCAAGGACAGATTTTTCACAGCTGGGACACCGCGGTTTTCATTGACCACCAAATCTTTAATTGACAAGACCACTTCTTTTGGTTGAGAGGCTTGCTTCTCTGTTTTAAAGGAAACAGAACGACCAACCATCATTTCCGCCAAATCAGCATTGGTAGCTCCTGCAATTTTGACGGTTTCAATTGATTTCCCACGACGGATAACTGTAACGCGGTCAGAAACTGCACGAATTTCATCCAACTTGTGGGTAATCAAGATAATTGATTTTCCTTCTTTAACAAGATTTTTCATAATGGCCATCAACTCCTCAATTTCTGATGGAGTCAAAACAGCCGTTGGTTCGTCAAAAATAAGAATATCAGCTCCCCGATAAAGGGTTTTTAAAATTTCTACACGTTGTTGGGCTCCAACCGAGATGTCCGCCACCTTGGCAGAAGGGTCCACAGCTAAGCCATAACGTTCAGAAAGAGCCTTGATTTCTTTGCTAGCTCCAGCGATATCTAGCACACCATTTTTAGTCAATTCACTACCTAAAATGATGTTTTCAGCCACCGTGAAAGCCTCTACCAACATAAAGTGCTGGTGAACCATTCCGATTCCCAAGCCAGCTGCTTTAGATGGGGAGTCGAGGTTGACAACTTGACCGTTGACCGCGATTTCACCACTAGTTGGTTCAAGAAGCCCTGCTAACATGTTCATGAGCGTAGACTTACCAGCCCCATTTTCTCCTAAAAGTGCATGAATTTCACCTTTTCGTAGGTGCAGGTTGATTTTGTCGTTGGCAACAAATTCACCAAACACCTTGGTAATATCACGCATCTCAATGACATTTTCGTGTGCCATGTGCTCTTCCTTTCAGAGTCTTATTTTATTTCAATAAAACTTGCTAATTTGTCTAGTAGCAAGCTTTACTGAGACAAAATGACTTTGTCTCAACTCTTAAAAAGCGGCCGATGGCCGCTTCCTAAGAAATAACTTCCATCCATTATTTTGCAGGAACTTTTACGCTTCCATCAAGGATTTTAGCTTTAGCATCTTCGACAGCTTTTTTACCTTCTTCTGAAAGGTTTGTTGTTACCAAGTCAACCCCTTTATCTTTCAATGAGTAAACGATCACTTGACCGCCAGGGAATTCACCTTTTTCTGCCTTGTTAGAAATATCTTTTACAGTTGTACCAACTTGTTTCAAAGTAGATGCAAGAACAAAGTTTGATTCTTTGCCATCTTTAGAAGTGTATTTACCTTCTGCTTCTTGGTCACGGTCAACACCGATAACCCAAACTTTTTCATTTTCAGGACGGCTTTCGTTGAGTGATTTTGCTTCTGCAAAGACACCAGCACCTGTACCACCAGCTACTTGGTAAACAATATCTGCACCGGCTGCGTATTGTGCAGCTGCAATTGTTTTACCTTTAGCAGCATCACCAAATGAACCAGCGTAGTCAACTTGGACTTTGATAGATGGGTCTACTGACGCAACACCAGCCTTGAATCCTGCTTCAAAACGAGAGATAACTTCTGACTCCTGCCCACCTACAAAACCAACTTGTTTTGTCTTAGTTGTTTTTGCTGCAGCTACACCTGCAAGGTAACCTGACTCATTATCAGCGAAAGTTACGCTCGCAACATTCTTTTGATCTTTAATCACATCATCAATCAAGACATAGTTCAAATCAGTGTGCTCTGCTGCTGCATCTTTAACTGCATTGTGAAGGGCAAAACCAACACCGAAGATTAGGTTGTAACTTCCAGCCGCTTGTTGCAAGTTGTTAGCGTAGTCAGCTTCACTTGTTGATTGGAAGTAAGTGAAACCGTTATCTTTTGAAAGATTGTGTTCTTTACCCCAAGCCTGCAAACCTTCCCAAGCTGATTGGTTGAATGATTTATCATCAACACCACCAGTATCAGTGACGATTGCTGCTTTTGTCTTCACATCAGAAGATGAATCTGCCTTACGAGAAGAGCGGTTACCACATGCAGCAAGTCCAACTGCTGCCACTGCTACTAGGCCAAGACCTAGCCATTGTTTCTTGTTCATTACTGAACCTCCTAAATAAGATGTGCAACGATGTTGCAAGTATGGATTGGTTGGCCACAAGGACCGTGCCACTCAAAGAGCGACTCAGACTAATTTAAGTCTGTAAAAGAATATGGAAGTAATTCCCCGACCGTCATCTCGACCGTCGATTTATCTTTTGCGACTAAGGTCACTTTTAGATCTTGTTCAAAAAATTCGACCATTACTTGGCGACAAGCACCACATGGTGAGATTGGTTTTTCAGTTTGACCATAAACAATCAGCTCTGAAAATTCTCTTTGCCCTTCAGATACAGCCTTAAAAATGGCTGTTCTCTCACCGCAATTGGTCAAAGGATAGCTAGCATTTTCGATATTCACTCCCGTGTAAACACTTCCGTCTTTTGCCACTAAAACTGCTCCGATAGGAAAGTGAGAATAGGGGACGTAGGCATGTTTGCTGGTTTCAATTGCCAGTTCAATCAACTCAGTAGTCGCCATCAGCCAATTCTCCTTTTAAAATGGCTACCCCAGCTGACGTTCCGATACGGGTCGCACCTGCTTCCACAAAGGCAAGAGCATCTGCATAAGAACGAGCTCCACCAGCAGCCTTGACACCCATATCAGGCCCAACTGTTTCACGCATCAATTGAACATCTGCTATCGTAGCGCCACCAGTTGAAAAGCCAGTAGATGTTTTAACAAAATCAGCTCCTGCTTTTTGGGCTAATTGACAAGCCACAACTTTTTCTTGATCTGTCAGAAGGCAAGCTTCAATAATGACTTTCACTAACTTGTCACCACTTGCTTCCACGACTGCGCGAATATCTGACTCAACCAAGGCTAAATTGCCTGATTTGAGAGCCCCAACATTGATTACCATGTCAATCTCATCAGCCCCATTTTGGATAGCTTCTTTTGTTTCAAAAGCTTTCACGGCTGAAGTTGTTGCTCCCAAGGGAAAACCTACTACTGTGCAGACCTTGACATCTGTGTCTTCAAGCCCTTTTTTGGCATGTTTAACCCAGGTTGGATTGACGCAAACACTGGCAAAATCATACTCTCTAGCCTCAGACAACAAACTATCAATTTGATTTTCTGTTGCATCTTGCTTTAAAAGCGTATGATCGATATATTTATTTAATTTCATATTCGGATTCTCCTGCGGTTTATGAGATGATTTCTATAATTTCTCGTAAACTTTGCACCCTATCATTTATTTTAACATATTTTTGAAAATCTGTAACTAGCTGAGGAGAAATTTTTCCATTTGTGTATACTTTTGCAACAATTTCTCCCTTTTGAACGGAATCTCCAACTTTCTTTTCAAAAACAATTCCAGTTTCATAGTCCAAGGCATCAGATTTGACTGCACGACCAGCACCCAGTCTCATAGCATAAAGTCCAAATTCCATAGCTGGAAGAGCTGAAATGACACCCGTTTCCTGGGCAGGGATTTCCACCACATGTGACACATTGACTGGACGATAGAGGTCTTCCAAGTCTCCACCTTGGGCTTGGACCATCTCCTCAAACTTAGCAAGCGCTTGGCCATTTTCAAGATGTTGGCGGACTTCTTCAACTGTCTTATTTACATTTGCCAGTCCAAGCATAATTTGAGCCAGTTCACAGATGAAGTGGGTAATATCCTGACGGCCTTGACCTTGTAAAATCTCCAATGCTTCAAGGATTTCCAGACGATTTCCAATCGCTCGTCCCAAGGGCTGGCTCATATCGGTAATCACTGCTACCGTCTTTCGACCAACTGCCTTACCAAGTTCCACCATGGTTTGAGCCAATTCACGCGCCTCATCAACCGTCTTCATGAAGGAACCCTCACCGACAGTCACGTCTAGCAAAATAGCATCCGCCCCTGCCGCAATTTTCTTACTCATGACTGAACTAGCAATCAAAGGAATCGTGTCAACAGTTGCGGTCACATCACGGAGGGCATAGAGAAGCTTATCTGCTTTGACAAGCTGGTCTGATTGCCCAATGACAGATACACCAATATCCTGAACTTGACGAATAAAATCTTCTTGACTACGTTCTACTTGATAGCCCTTAATGGATTCCAATTTATCAATTGTTCCACCCGTATGGCCGAGACCACGACCACTCATTTTTGCCACAGGTACACCGAAGCTAGCAACAAGAGGAGCTAAAATCAAGGTCACCTTATCACCAACACCACCCGTAGAATGCTTGTCAACTTTCACACCATCAATGGCAGACAGGTCAAACTCTTGCCCAGTCTTAACCATATTCATCGTTAAATCAGAAATTTCACGAGTCGTCATTCCTTTGAAATAAACAGCCATGGCAAAGGCAGACATCTGATAATCAGGGACAGTTCCTGACACATAGCCTTCTACCAGCCATTCAATTTCACTCGAAGTCAGTTCTTGACCGTCTCGTTTTTTTTGGATTAAATCAACTGCTCTCATTCTTTCACACTTCTAAGGATATAGTATCCCTTGTCTTTTTTAAGGATTTCACAATTGCCAAACACATCTTCCATCTTAGACTTAGCACTTGGAGCCCCTTGTTTTTTCTGGATGACGATTGTCAAATCACCACCAATTTCCAAGAAATCTTTACTTTTCTCGATGATTTCATGAACGACTTGCTTTCCTGCACGGATAGGAGGATTAGAAATGACGTGGTCAAAATTCCCTTTAACTTGTTCATAAATATTGGACTGGAAAATCGTCGCTTTTACATTATTTTTTTCAGCATTTCTCTTAGCCAAATCCAAGGCACGATTGTTGATATCGACCATGGTAGCCTGAACGCCGTAAGCCTGGACTAAGGACAAACCTAATGGACCATAACCACAGCCGACATCTAGGACTGTCTCTCCTTGGTTGACCTCCAGACACTTGAGCAAAAGTTGACTTCCAAAGTCAACCATCTTCTTGCTAAAAACACCTGCATCCGTCAGAAAGGTCATTTTTTCTCCCAACAAGTCTACTCTCAACTCATGAATGTCGTGAGCAGCATCAGGATTTTCTGCATAATACATTTTATTCATAACCCTATTCTATCATATTTTGGATCGAATTGTAAATCGTTTACATATCCAGAATAAAACAAAAAGATTGAAGGAAGTTGCTTTACAATAGCTCCCCTTCAATCTCTTTCAACTTTTATAAGCAACTTGTATTTCATCTAGGACTACAGCTATCATTGCCATGATAAAACAACAAATTTATTGTCTATCATCAAGCGCATTTTTATTACGATTGCTTAACCTTCAAATACTTTATTATCAACAAAATTCCCAACAAAATGTTTAAATAAAAGCCCAACTGATAAGTTTGTGTCAGGATTTCCAAACTTGTCCAAAGTCGTATCAAATCTTCTAGTGACATGCGGAAGAAATAACCCTCTGTCGCAATCCACAAAATCAAAAATAGATAACTACCAGCAGCAAGCCATTTCATCCACCGTTTTTTTAGTAAGACAGCAATTAAGAGCGAACAAAGAAAGACAACTGTTAAAATGGCATGTTCCATCAAAAAAGTAAAACCGTAATAGATTTCCACAAAGCGTCTGCCATTATCCGCATTGGCTCCTTTTATAAAAGGTAGTGCAAAACTTAAAATAAAACAGAGTTCCAATATGTAACGTTTTAAGATTTTCATAGTACACCTCCTATAAGTTATAAACCCCAAAGCCCCCTTTATAGCTGATAAGTCAGTAGAAAGCAGCTCCTACTTCATCAATAAATTGTTCATCCTCTATCTACTTATAGTATATACTATTGACTTACCACATTCAAGAAACCGCTTTATTTTTTTAACTTTTTATGGTATGATAGACAAAATATCTAGGGGAAAACAAATGACCAACGAATTTTTACATTTTGAAAAAATCAGCCGCCAGACTTGGCAATCTTTACATCGAAAGACAACACCTCCTTTGACAGAAGAAGAATTGGAATCTATCAAGAGTTTTAATGACCAAATCAGTCTTCAAGACGTTACAGATATCTATCTCCCCTTGGCTCATCTGATTCAGATTTACAAGCGAACTAAGGAAGATTTAGCCTTTTCAAAAGGAATTTTCCTCCAACGTGAAAGTAAATCCCAGCCTTTTATTATTGGGGTTTCTGGGAGTGTTGCCGTTGGAAAATCCACAACCAGTCGCCTACTTCAAATCCTGCTTTCTAGAACTGTAACTGATGCTAGTGTTGAGTTGGTTACAACTGATGGCTTTCTCTATCCCAACCAGACCTTGATTGAGCAGGGGATTTTAAATCGTAAAGGATTTCCTGAAAGCTATGATATGGAAGCTCTTCTCAACTTCTTGGACCGCATCAAAAATGGACAAGATGTAGATATTCCTGTCTATTCTCATGAAGTCTACGACATCGTACCTGAAGCAAAACAACGAGTAAAAGCTGCTGATTTTGTGATTGTTGAAGGAATCAATGTCTTTCAAAATCCCCAAAACGAACGTCTCTATATCACTGACTTCTTCGACTTTTCCATCTATGTTGATGCTGCAGTCGATGACATCGAGAGTTGGTATCTGGACCGTTTCTTGAAAATGCTGAGCCTAGCCCAAAACGACCCTGAAAGCTACTACTATCGTTTTACTCAAATGCCAATTGGGGAAGTGGAATCCTTTGCTCATCAAGTCTGGACCAGTATCAATCTCACAAATCTACAAAATTATATTGAACCAACTAGAAATCGTGCAGAAGTGATTCTTCATAAAAGCAAGAACCATGAAATCGATGAAATTTACTTAAAAAAGTAATTTTCCCTTGTCAAAACGTAAGTTTTCAGATATAATGGTATAGTTAGTAAATATGGAGGTAAGAACATTGGCAAACATTAAATCAGCTATCAAACGCGCTGAATTGAACGTTAAACAAAACGAAAAGAACTCAGCTCAAAAATCAGCTATGCGTACTGCTATCAAAGCTTTCGAAGCAAACCCATCTGAAGAACTTTTCCGTGCTGCTAGCTCAGCTATCGATAAAGCAGAAACTAAAGGTTTGATTCACAAAAACAAAGCAAGCCGCGACAAAGCTCGTCTTTCAGCTAAACTTGTTAAATAAGAAACAGTCCATAGAGGCTGTTTTTTTGTCTCTAAATAGGAAAAGGTAGAAAATGAAAATCGCAATTATCGGATATTCTGGTGCTGGTAAGTCAACTCTAGCAGAAAAATTATCTAACTACTACTCCATCCCAAAACTACATATGGACACACTCCAATTTCAACCTGGTTGGCAAGACAGTGACCGTGAATGGATGTTGACCGAGATGAATAACTTTCTCACCAATCATAAAGCTTGGGTCATCGATGGAAATTATTCTTGGTGCTATTACGAGGAAAGAATGCAGGAAGCTGACCAAATCATCTTTCTAAATTTTTCACCATTGGCCTGTCTCTTTCGAGCCTTTAAGCGATACCTCAAATACCGGGGAAAAGTCAGAGAAAGTATGGCAGAAGGTTGTCAAGAACAGTTTAATTGGGAGTTTATCAGATGGATTCTCTGGGAGGGGAGAACCAAAACTCAAAAAGAAAATTACCAAAAACTTTGCCAAGAATATTCACATAAAGTCACTATTCTTCGAAATCAGAGAGAGCTAGATCAATTTCTAGATAAGAAAAGGAAGTCCTCCAATTCATAAAGAAAGTCTTCCTTTTGTGTTCTCTTTTATTCTGCAATCAAAGTTTCTAAACCAACCTTCATCATATCGGTGAAGGTATTTTGGCGTTCTTCTGCAGTTGTGTCTTCGTCTGGGTTAACCAAACTATCAGAAATAGTCATGATAGCAAGAGCATCAACATGGTGCTGGGCCGCCAAATAGTAAAGAGCTGCTGCTTCCATTTCCACAGCCTTGACTCCCCATTTACCAAGCTCAATGTTCTTTTCAAAGTAGTTTGAATAAAAGACATCAGAAGACAAAACGTTCCCAACGTGGGTGGTCATACCGAGTTCTTTAGCGATATGGTAGGCCTTATCAAGCAAATCAAAGCTAGCGATTTGTGGGAAATCGTATTGAGGCCAATCGTTGCGGATGATATTTGAATTGGTAGCAGCTGCTTGTGCCAAGACCAACTCACGAACGTGAACATCCTCATTCAAAGAACCGGCTGTACCGACACGGATCAATTTTTTCACACCGTAATCGACAATCAATTCACGAGCATAGATAGAGATTGAGGGCATACCCATCCCTGTTCCCATAACAGATACACGGTGACCCTTGTAAGTACCTGTGTATCCAAACATGTTACGCACTTCGTTAAAGCAAACAGCATCTTCAAGGAAATTCTCCGCAATAAATTTAGCACGAAGAGGATCCCCAGGAAGAAGAATTTTATCAGCAATTTCACCCTGCTGAGCAGCAATATGGATAGACATAGTTAAGATATAAAGGGCGACAGAGAACAAAGTAAAAATAGAAAACTGACGACGCATCTCAGATGCTAGACAGTTTATCTTTTTTACACAGTTCTCCGCCCGTATTCAGTTCAATGAATACAGTTAACCCATCCTTTCTTTTATTGTTATGAAAAGTTTTCCGCTCGTGTTCAAATCAGAACACACGCTCTACCTTTCTTTCTTAATTTTGATGATATTGAGAAGATTAGAACGGCTTCAATTCAAACCCGAACTCCTCTTCTCTTCTGAGTTTTTAGAAAAGTTTTCCGCTCGTGTTCAAATTAGAACACGCGCTCTACCTTTCTTTTTTTATATTTCATAGCTAGGAAAAATCGGATTCAATCGTGACTCCGATAAGCCTACTTCTTTTTTATTTGAAACAGTTATTGATAAATTGACAATAGTTTTTAATCTTTTAAGATAAATCTTTGATTAGAAGAAACGGTCATTCTCTATCTTATTACTCTATTCTTTGACTTCTGACACAGTATGTTAGCCCAAGAAAAACGATCTAATATTTTTGCAAATTCATAGGCTAAAATAGCTGTTACTAAGAGATACGGAAGAGAATCCAAAGCTAGCCCAGTGAAACCTATTACTAATCCGGTTGCAGAAATGGGCGCCCTCAAGGTCACAGATAAAAAGCAAACAGACCCCATAAGTAAAACAGTTAGCTGACTGTCCAAACCTAGAATCATGCCCAAGAGAGCAGCTCCAGCCATCCCCAAGGCAAAAGATGGCGTAAGTGTACCACCATAGGCCCCTGCCCACAGAGTAATAAGAACGACCAGTGCTTTTAGGATAAACAAGAAGAATACTGTTTTGCCATTGCTACCATTCAATACTTCCTGAGCCATCATACGTCCATTTCCAAGTAGATGTGGAAAATAACTTGCCAACCCAGCAAGAAAAAGAAAAGCTGTAGGCAATGTGAGAAGTACTCGTTTATCTTTTATCCTGTTTGAAGACACTTCTTTACTCAAGCGACCAAAAAGCCAAGCTAGTGGGGTTAAGAAAAAAAGTAATAAGGGAATAATCCACGCTTCCTTTAATGACCATGCAATGGCTGGAATCTGGTAGAGAGCATGATCTGAAATAACCAAGCCTGCTATATAGGTTGAGACATAGGTAGTCAAACCGACTAAGACAAATCGTTTAATAGATAGAGCAATTCCTAGAGTTTCAAAAACAAAGAAGACACTTGTTAATGGAACCTGGTAGACAGCTGCTAAACCAGCACCAGCACCACAAGCAAGGAGAAAGATTTGATCCTTCTTAGAGAGAGAACATATTTTTCCAATTGGTCCTGCAAATAGAGTCCCAATCTCTCGTGGCGCAGCTTCTTTGCCAATAGGTGCTCCCCCTCCAACTGCAATAATTTGCCAAATTGAATGAAATAGCTGTTTTAAAAAATGAAGCTTGTATTGTGAAGTCTCATCCTTCATCTGCGCTTTAATGGAAAAAATCTGTGATTTTTTTTGCAAGAAATACCAGACCAAGGATGAGCTAACACCCACGATTATTAAACTTAATCCTATCCGCGATGAGGAAACTCCATCTGTCAAGAATACAGTTTGATGCTCTGATTGACCAAAAGCTATCTCCTCTATTATCTTTAAAAGATAATGTAGAAAAATACCAGATAAACCTGAAACTATTCCTTGCAAAATGACTGCTAGGAATAATTTAAGATTATAAGGAATTTTCTGAAAAATACTCCTCAATTCTTTTAACATAGTAATAATTCAGCAAAAACGGCTTTAAGTAAGCCTTTAAAATCACCTTTAACACACTCAGTCACTTCTATAACCTCTTCGTGGTTAATCTCTTCTTTGAAACCAGTAGTATAGTTAGTAATACATAAAATTCCTAGAAGTTTCAAACCTGATAGGCTACAACAATAACTTCAGGAGCAGTTGACATTCCGACCACATCTGTTCCAAGCATCTTATAGGTACGAATTTCCGATCGTGTTCAAATTAGAACACGCGCTCTACCTTTCTGTTTATACTCTTCGAAAATCTCTTCAAACTACGTCAACGTCGCCTTGCCGTATATATGGTTACTGACTTCGTCAGTTATATCCACAACCTCAAAACAGTGTTTTGAGCTGACTTCGTCAGTTATATCTACAACCTCAAAGTAGTGCTTTGAGCAGCCTGCGGCTAGTT
>NZ_JBBJZX010000019.1:0-27112 GCF_038148935.1 Streptococcus pseudopneumoniae
TGAACAAGGTTTAGAGCGTGGGAAACTTTTTGCCTTTCTGGATATGGTCCACCAAGGTCTTTTGACTTCCGAGGTTGCGAGTGAGCAATTAGGCATGCCTGTCGCTGAGTTTGAGGCATTGCTGTAAATAGGAACAGATGACATGTTGCCAAAATGAGGTAGCATGTTTTATTTTAGCTTTAGTTGTTAGTTGCAACAGGCAGACCAGCCAGAGACTGCTAACACTTTTAGGTCGTAATTAGGATGTGGAAGTTAGTCATATTTCTACGGTGAGGCGACTCTGGCGTGTTTAGCCTTTGAATTTTAAGAGAATAGTGCATATGAGAGATAGGGTCTGGTTCTGTTGGGCTCTGCTAGAAAGCTATCAGAGAATCTGAGCATTTAACTGACAGGTTCTATTTTTGGAAGAAAAAAAGCCAAAAACCTAAAAATCCTTGTATATTTATTTTACGAATATTTTGTTCAAAAAAACAAGAATAGTTCCTTTTAGGTATCAAAGTTATCTGCTTTTCAAAATAAAAAGAATTTATTCAAATTCATTTCCGAATTTTAGTTTTCAAGGAAATATAACAATATATAGAAAATTAAAGCATTTTCCTGATTTTAAAGTTAAAAAATTCATAATTTTGGTTATAAAAACGAACGAATTGTAAAAATTGTCTGAAAATGTTTTTTTTTTTAAGTAAATTTGATGAGCATTTAGTTTGCATATATATCACTTATCATGTACAATGAAGAAGTAAAGTATCACATGCAAAACCTCGTCCATGGCGAGGAATCTTTGCATGTAGATATGGACATAAAAAATATTTTTAAGGAGAACACAATAAGTGGAGAAGAAATCGCCTATGAGTCGTGTTGAACGCTCGCACCGTGAAAAAGTCACACGTTACTCAATCCGTAAATATAGTTTTGGAGCAGCCAGCGTAGCAGTTGCTGCCCTGTTCATGTTCTTGGGAAATGGAGCGGTATCAGCTAATGAGCTAAGCAAACAGGAACCAGTTGTAGAAGCACCAGCTCCAGTATCTGAAGGGGAAGCACCAAATGCAGCAGAAAGTGCTCCATCAGAACCAGCTAAGGAGGAAACGCCTACTAAGCTAGAAGAAGCTCCAGCACCTGCCTTGGACAAAACTCAACTCGAAGACTATATCAAAGAAATCGAAGGGAAAAATGCAGCAGGTAAGTATGCCAATAAGACAGAAGAAAGTGTTGCAGTCTTAAAAGCAGACTTAGAAACTGCAAAAGCTACACTAGCGAACGCAACAACACAAGACGAACTTACACAAGCTTACAACAAACTTGTCACTACAGCTAGCTCTAAATTAAAAAACAAACCTGTAGAGAAAAAAGAAACTCCAGAAGTAGACACTACTAACGGACAACCAACTGTAGGTAAAAAAGCAGAAAACACTGAGAAAAAATCAGAATCTAACGCAATCGAAAACACAGGTTCAAACGACCCACGTAACGATAAAGAGATTGATAAAGAGAATGCTTTCCGTACAGAAGCGACAGCTACAACTCATGCACCTACAACGGTAACTTCAGGGAATTTAAGTTATACTATAGAATTTTCTAATGATAAGACAAAAGAAGTCTATGCTTATAACGAAGAAGATACAGACATTGAGATTTCTGTAAATTCAACAACTGGTAAAAAATTAACAGAAGTGACCGTTAAAAAAGGGAGCGGGCAGTATTTAGATGGAAGACCTATATCTTCGCCTATTAACCCAGTAGAAACAGATGGTTTCGGATGGTCATACCATTCAACTACAAGTCCAACAACAGGTCCAGTAACAGTACGTGTAACAGGAAAACCAAATGATACGTTTAAGAAACTTGCATCTTATACTAAACAAGAAAATCAAAATGCGGTATTAGGGGATAGATATTTACATATTGTTGATGAAGCTGGAGATAAGATATCAGGTGGAACAAAACCATTTCACGATGGTTACTTCAAAATGGTTGTTAAATCTCAAACTTATAAATACAGCATCCAGCAACCAGAAAATAACGCTAATAAAATTGGTGTTTCAGATATTAACAACTTAACGGAAACTGATATTCAGAAAATTAAAGACCAAATCAAAATTGGATATTCTAAAACAAGCCAAGATGCTAGATTTGAATCTAAAAAAGGTCAAGATTTAGATAATCAAGCTTCTGTAGTGAAAAGTATTGACGTAAATGGACAAACTATCACTGTAACCTATAACGATGATTCAACAGACACAGCTTCAATTTCTGATGTGGCACGTACCAATAACGCACCAACAGTCGAAATTCCATTCTCTGATGCTGCAACAAAGCAGGTTTATGTTTATGGAGGAGAAGAAAATTCATTTGATATTAAATTCAAAGATGACTCAGGTAAGATCAAGAGTGCTGCAGTAGTTCAAGGCGGGAATAATGCATTTAATAAAGTAGAAGGTGAAGAAAATAAAGTAGATGTTGAGTGGGGATACACTGCGAACTTTATTGATGCTGAAACAACAGCAACAGAAGATTCACCGGCAATTATTAGTTATTCAGGAATGCCTGGAGGTAAGCTAACAAATAAACAATTAGAAACAGCCAGAACTAAAGGTTTAGTGTTAGGTAAGCGATATGCAACAGCGGCTGACTTAGATAATGCAATAATTAAAAATACTGCTCGAGGTAATTCGTTCCAAACAGACCCAGGAGCATTTGAAGTTGTATTGAAACCACAAACTCAAAAGTATGACATCCAAACACCAGCAGAAGCTGATAAAGTAGCAGTGGATGACGCGTCAGATGTGAGTGATGCAGAATTTAATAAAATCAAAGATAAGATTAAGATTGAATACTCTAAAAACAACATGGATGCTCGTCTAGCTGATAAAAAAGGTCAAGCTGTAGAAAATCAAGCAGACCGTATCGCAAGCATTAAAAAAGTTGATAACAATCTAGTTGTAACCTATAAAGATGGTTCAACAGATACTAGACCGTTAACTGACTTTGCACGTACAAATAATGCTCCAGAAGTAACAATTCCTTACTCTACAACTGCAAACGGTAAAAAAGATATCTATATTTATGCTAATGAAGATATCAATATCGACATTAAATATACAGATGATTTAGGTAAGATTAAATCTGCAACAATTAGACAAGGTGGAAATAGACCTTTAAGCGCTAAAGATGCAGCTAATCCTGATGTCATAAATAACGAATATGATATGACATTTACTCAGATTTCGGCAGAGACACCAGCAACAGCAGAAAATCCTGCAATTGTGAAAATTAACGGTAAAGTAACTAAAGATACAGCGGGACTTGATAAGAATAAGTTCCCTAAAGGTGATAATGATGAATATCGTCTAGTAACTCGTTATGCAACAGCAGTGGATACAGATGGGAAAGAAATCCATAATAGAGCTACTCTGGGTTCATATGCAACTGACCCAGGTTCATTCAGCATCGTATTAAAATCTCAAACGAAGAAATATGACATTAGAGAATTAGCTGATGCTGACAAGACAGTAGTAACAGATATTGCTCATATTCCAGAGGCTGAATTGGCTAAGCTTAAAGAAAATCTTCCATTAGAATACTCTAAGAAAAATGAAGATAAGAACTTAGAAGCTAAAAAAGGAACAGCAGTCGAAGCAGAAAATGCTAAGAAGGTTGTAAAAGACCTTGTTCAAGACGGTACGAACCTAGTAGTAACTTACCAAGATGGTTCTAAAGACACCATTCCTGTAGAGAAAGTTGTGAAATTAGATAAACAACCAGCAATTGAGGCAGTAACAACTGAAGCTGATAATAAAATCAAAGCTATTACTGACAATACTGCTTTATCACAAGCTGAAAAAGATAAAGCTATTGCTGATGTAACTGCAGGTAAAGATGCAGCATTAGAAAAAATCGCTGATGCTACAAATAGTACTGCGATAACAACAGCTCAAACAGATGGTACTGATGCTGTAGCGAAAGTAAATCCAATCGGTAAAGAAAAAGCTAAAGAAGAAATCGCTAAGACTTTGGAAGCTAAGAAGGAGGCTATTGCGAACAATGATAGCTTAACACAAGCCGAGAAGGAAAAAGCTAAAAAAGATGCTGAAGACAAGGCAGCAGCAGCCCTTGCTGAAATCGAAAAACAACCAGCAACAGCAGAAACAGCAGATGCGGCAACAGCAGCCCAAACTACTGTAAATGAAAAACAAGCTGAAGGAACCAAAGAAGTTGCTAAAATCAACCCAATCGGTAAACAAGCAGCATTAGACAAAATCGATGAAGCTTTAAAAGCTAAAGAAGCAGAAATGGATGCCCGCACTGACCTAACAGAGGAAGAAAAGGCAGAAGCGAAGGCAGAAGCTAAAAAATTTGCTGATGATAAAAAAGCTGAAATTAAGGCTAAAAATGATAATGCAGAAACGCCTGAAGCAGCTGAACAAGAACAAGGCGTAATCAATACAGCTGGCGACACTGGGAAAACAGAAGTAGAGGGTGTTAAGAAACCTGCTGCTAAAAAACCAGAAGCTAAAACAGAGGTAGCAACTACAGCCGCTGCTAAAAAGCAAGAGATTGAGAAAGATGGAGCATTGTCACCAGAAGCTAAGAAGAAACTTCAAGATGAGGTAGATGCTGTTAAGAAAGCTTCGGAAGAGGCAATCGATGGTGCTAAGAAAAATGCTGATGTTGCTAAAGCTAAGAAATCAGCAGAAGCAGCGATTAAAGCCATCAACTCTGCTCGTTTACCAGCGAACAAGGTAATTGCTGAAGATCCAACAAACTTAAAACCTGAAGAACAGGAAAAACTTAAAAAAGCGATTGAAGCGGTAAACCCTCCAGGGACTACAGTCGTTGTTAAGGCTGATGGAAGTGCTGAAGTAACCTTACCAGGGAAAACAGTGGCTGAACCATTAAAACAAACAGACTTAACAAAAGATGTAAATGCTTTAGATACTGCAGGCGGTGGTAACGACATCAACCGTCCAACGGATAAAGTGATTGTTGCAAATCCTGAAAGTTTGACAGATGCAGATAAAGAAAATATCAAAAAGGCTGTTCGTGAAGTAAACCCTAATGCTGTTGTGACAATTGATGATAACGGAACAGTAACGGTTTCAACACCAGAAGGAAATACAGCAGGATTTACAGCCAAAGAATTGGTGCGTACTTTAGCTGATGCAGCAAATCCTGATTCAGGTAATGCAGGAATTCTTAAACCAGCAGATAAAGTAGTTGGTAATGCAACAAATCCAGCTGATCAAGAAAAAGCAACTGCAAAACTGAAAAAATTAAATGGTGGCGACGAAAAAGTTAAAGCTGTTAAATATGACGCTGAAGGAAATGCAACAGTAGTTCTTAAAGACGGAACAATTGCGACAATTCCAGCAGGTGACTTATTCAAGACAGAAGAAGATGCTAAGAAAGCAAACGGTGGAGATGACATCAACAAACCGAATGCCCAAACAGTTGTAGAAGATATTGCAGCATTAAGCCCAGAAGAACGTACTAAAGTAAAAGACGTGATTAAGGCGAAAGTTGAAGCAGTAAACCCAGGTGCAGTTGTAGTAGTAGACGACCAAGGAAATGCAGTTGTAACAACACCAGCAGGTAAAACAGCAGTTATTGACGCAGATGATTTAATTAAAGGTGTTGATGAAAAATCTACTCCAAAAGCTGGTAACAACATCAACAACCCAGCAGACAGAGTACGTGTTGATAACAGTAAGCAACTAACAGATCCTGAAATCGCTAGAATTAAAGCAGCAGTTGAAGCAGTGAACCCAGATGCTACAGTAGTAGTCGATGACAACGGCAATGCGACTGTAACAACGAAAGATGGTAAAACTGCGACAATTCCAGTGGCAGATTTAGTCAAATCAGATGCGGATAAAGACAATGTTAACGGTGGAAACCAAGTAAATACTCCAGCTGATAGAGTAGTGGTAGACAATCCAGCTGCATTAACAGAAGATGATAAAAATGCAATTAAAGCTAAAATTCAAGCAGTAAACCCAGGTGCTGACGTAGTATTTGACGAAAAAGGAAATGCAACAGTAACAACACCAGCAGCACCAGGTGAACAACCGAAAACTGCAACAATTCCAGCGACTGATTTAGTAAAAACTAAAGCGGACTTAGCTGACCCAGCGAAACAAGATGCTGTAAACAAACCAGCAGACAAAGTAGTAGTTGATCCAGCCTTAGTAGATGATCCAAATGCAGATTTAAGTGCCGCTAAAGATGCTATTAAAGCAGCTGTAGAAGCAGTAAACCCAGGTTCGACTGTAGTAGTTGATGACAAAGGAAATGCAACAGTAACAACACCAGAAGGTAAAACTGTCGTGATTCCTAAAGCTGACTTAGTGAAGAAAGAAGCTGACAAAGAAACTGCTAAAGCAGGAAACAACATCAACAAACCAGTAGACAAAGTAGTTGCTGATAAAGATGCTTTAACACCTGAAAATATCGCAGCAATCAAAGCTAAAGTTCAAGCAGTAAACCCAGATGCAACAGTAGTAGTTGATGCAAAAGGAAATGCAACAGTAGTTACACCAGACGGACAAACAGCAACAATTCCAGCATCTGATTTAGTGAAATCTCCAGAAGAAGCTAAAGATGAAAAAGCAGGAAACAACGTCAACAAACCAGCCGATAAAGTAGCAGCAACAAAAGCTGATTTAGCTGATGATGCGAAGAAAGCAGACGTTAAAGCTAAAATCAAAGCGGCTGTAGAAGCAGTGAATCCAGAAGGTTCAAAAGTATTCGTAGACGACCAAGGAAATGCGACTGTAACAACTCCAGATGGTAAAACAGCGACAATCCCTGTTGAAGATCTTATCAAAGATACAACTCAACCAAATGCAGGAAACAAAGTAAACACTCCAGCAACGAAAGTGGTTGTAACAGATCCTGCTAATATTACGGCTGATGAAGATAAGATTAGAGCAGAAATCCTGAAAGTGAACCCAGGTGCAACAGTTGCATTTGACGAAAAAGGAAACGCAACAGTAACAACGAAAGATGGAGCTGTAGCAACAATTCCAGCCTCTGATTTAGCAAAAGATGCAGCTGACTTAAGGAACCCAGACAAGCAAGATGAAGTTAAGAAACCAGCGGACAAAACACTTGTTAAGAAAGCAGGTAAATTAACTCCAGCTGAAAAAGAAGCTATCAAGAAAGAAATTGCTAAAGTAAATAGAGATCCGAAGACAACTATCGTAGTTGATGATGAAGGAAATGCAACAGTAACAACTCCAGAAGGAAAAACTGTAGTAATCGCCAAAGAAGACTTAGTGAAATCTCCACAAGAAGTTGATGGTGCAAAAGCAGGAAACAACATCAACAAACCAGCGGATAAAGTAGCGGCAGCGGTGGCAGATTTAGTTGGACCGAATAAAGATGAAGTTAAAGCTAAAATCCAAAAAGCGGTTGAAGCAGTAAACCCAGGTGCGACTGTCTTTGTTGATGACCAAGGAAACGCAACAGTAACGACTCCAGAAGGAAATACAGCAACGATTTCTGTAGATGATTTATTGAAAGATCCGACGGCTAAAGAGTCTGCAAAAGCAGGAAACGAAGTAAATACTCCAGCAGAAAGAACAGTAGTAGCAAATCCAGCTGAATTAACTGATGCTGAAAAAGCTAAGATTACTGCAGCGATTCAAGAGGTAAACCCTGAAGGAACTAAAGTTGTATTTGACGAAGCAGGAAACGCAACAGTAACAGTACCAAATCAAGACGGAACTACAGCTACAGCGACAATCCCAGCTTCTGATTTAGTGAAATCAAATGCTAAAGAAGACTTGGAAAATGCAGCGAAACAAGATGCGGTTAAGAAACCTATCGATCAAACAGTAGTTGCTGATAAAGATGCCTTAACTGATGAAGACCGTAAAGCTATTAAAGCTAAAGTTGCAGAAGTTAACCCAGATGCAACGGTATTCGTGGATGAAAAAGGAAATGCGACAGTAACAACTAAAGATGGTAAGACAGCTGTAATCGCAGCGGATGATTTAGTGAAAACTGATGATGAAGTATTAAGCGATGCAAAAGCAGGTAACCTTATCA
This sequence comes from Streptococcus pseudopneumoniae, assembly GCF_038148935.1. GTDB lineage: Bacteria > Bacillota > Bacilli > Lactobacillales > Streptococcaceae > Streptococcus > Streptococcus pseudopneumoniae_U. The sequence goes on from NZ_JBBJZX010000019.1 coordinate 8,050, forward strand.
ACAAACCAGCAGATCGAGTGTTTGTTAAAGATGGACAAATTACGGATGATGTTAAAGCAAAAATCGCTGCTAAAGTTCAACGTATAAATCCAGGAGCAACAGTATTCGTAGATGAAAATGGAAATGCGACAGTAACAACACCAGAAGGTAAAACTGCAACAATTCCAGTAGCTGATTTAACGAAGACTGACGCTGATAAAGCTAAAGTGAATGCAGGAAATAAAATCAATTCACCAGCAGACAGAGTCTTAGTCAAAGATAGAGATAAATTAACAGCGGAAGATATTCAAGAGATTGAGAAAAACATCTTAGAAGTTAACCCAGGAGCAACAGTAGTATTTGACGCAAAAGGAAATGCGACTGTTAAGAATGCAAATGGAGACATCGCAACAATTCCTGTAGAAGCCTTAGCGAAACCAAAAGCAGATTTATTAAAACCTGAGAAACAAGATTTAATTAAGAAACCTGTTGACAAAGTGTTAGTAACAGATCCAGCTAACTTGGATAAAGAAGCTATTAAGAAAGCTGTTGAGGAAGTTAACCCAGGAGCAACTGTAGTAGTGGACGATAAAGGAAATGCAACGGTAACTACAGAAGATGGTAGAAGCTTTGTAATTCCAGCAAAAGATTTAGTGAAAACTGCAGAAGAAGCTAAAAATGCAAAAGCTGGAAACAACATTAACAAACCAGCTGATAAAGTAGTAGTAGCTGATCCAACTAAACCATTATCTCAAGAAGAGAAAAAAGCGATTGAAGCTAAGATTAAAGAAGTTAATCCAGATGCAAAAGCGATCTTCGTAGATGATAAAGGAAATGCAACGGTAACTATAGAAGATAAAGATGGTAATACAGCTACAGCAACAATTCCAGCGGCAGATTTAGTAACAAGTCAAGAAGAAGCTAAACAACCAAATGCAGGAAACAAAGTTAACACACCAGCTGATAAAGTAGTTGTAAGTGATCCAGATCATTTATCAGACCAAGATAAAGCTAAGATTGCAGACGCAATCAAAGCGGTAAATCCAGAAGCTAAGGTGGCATTTGACGATAAAGGAAATGCAACGGTAACAACTAAAGATGGAGAAGTTGCAACAATTCCAGCGGCAGATTTAGTGAAAACTCCAGAAGAAGCAGCGAAACCAAATGCAGGAAACAATGTCAACACACCAGCAGATAAAGTAGCGGTTGATTCTTCTAAACCATTAACAGAAGATGATAAAAAAGCAATCGCAGCTAAAGTAGCAGAAGTTAACCCGGGTGCAACTGTAGCAGTAGACGACAAAGGAAACGCAACAGTAACAGTGAATGGTAAGACAGCGGTCATTCCAGCGGTGGCATTAACTAAGACAGCAGATTCAGCTAAAGAGCCAAACGCAGGTAACGACGTAGTTAAACCAGCTGACAAGACAGTTGTAGAAGATCCAGAATCATTAACAAAAGACGAGCAAGATGCAATCGCAGCTAAAGTTAAAGCTGTGAATCCAGAAGCTAAAACTGTAGTTGTTGATGACCAAGGAAATGCAACTGTAACAACTAAAGATGGTAAGACAGTGGTTATCCCAGCGAAAGATTTGGTGAAAACAGCAGCAGAAGCAGCTAAGCCAAATGCAGGAAACGATGTCAACACACCAGCAGATAAGACAGTCTTGGATCCAAATGACTTAGAAGCATCTAAGAAAGCAATCGAAGATAAGGTTAAAGCTGTCAACCCAGGCGCAACTGTAGTTGTAGATGACCAAGGAAACGCAACAGTAACAACTAAAGATGGTAAAGTAGCGGTCATTCCAGCCTCAGACTTAACTAAGACAGCGGATTCGGCTAAAGAACCAAACGCAGGAAACGACGTAGTTAAACCAGCTGACAAGACTGTAGTAGCAAATCCAGACTCATTAACACAAGATGAAAAAGATGCAATCGTAGCTAAAGTTAAAGCAGTCAACCCAGATGCGACTGTAGTAGTAGACGACCAAGGAAATGCAACAGTTACACCTAAAGATGGAAAACCAGTTGTCATTCCAGCCTCAGACTTAACAAAATCAGCATCAGACGCAGCTAAACCAAACGCAGGAAACGACATCGTTAAACCAGCCGATAAGACTGTAGTGGCAAATCCGAATGCTCTAACTCCAAAAGAGAAAGATGCAATTGTTGCTAAAGTTAAAGCAGTAAATCCAGGTGCTAAAGTTGTAGTAGACGACAAAGGAAACGCCACAGTAACATTTGAAAACGGTAAGACAGCAGTCATTCCAGCGGCAGACTTAACTAAGTCATCAGATGCAGAAAAAGCACCAAAAGCAGGAAATGACATCGTTAAACCAGCTTCTAAGACAAAAGTTGCAAATCCAGATGCTCTAACTCCAGAAGAGAAGAAAGCAATCGAAGCTAAAGTTCAAGCAGTCAACCCAGGTTCAACTGTAGCAGTAGACGATAAAGGCAACGCAACAGTAACGCTTCCAAACGGAAATACAGCAGTTATTCCAGCATCAGATTTAACAAAATCTGAAAAAGATGTGAACGATGGAAAAGCTAAAGACAATGCAGTTACACCAGCCTCTAAGACAAAAGTCGCAAATCCAAATGCCTTAACTGAAGCTGAGAAGAAAGTCATCGAAGACAAAGTTAAAGCAGCAAATCCAGACGCTAAAGTTGTAGTAGATGATAAAGGAAATGCAACAGTAGTCAAAGATGGTAATGTTTCAGTTATCCCATCAACAGACTTAGTTAAAGTTGAAGATGATGCTACGAAACCAAATGGTGGTAACGATGCAAACACACCAGCAGCTAAGACTGTAGTAGCAGATCCAACTAAACTTAAAGATGCTGAAAAAGAAGCTGTTAAGAAAGCTGTAGAAGCAGTCAACCCAGGTTCAACTGTAGTAGTAGACGATAAAGGAAACGCAACAGTAACCAAAGGTGATGGCACAGTTCTTAATATTCCAGCTTCAGACTTAGTCATCCCAGTAGAAAAATTAGCTGACGAAGCTAAGAACGCTAAAGTGAAAACACCAGCTATCCGTACATTAGTTGGAAATAAAGAAAACTTAACAAAAGACGAAAAAGACGCTGTTAAGAAAGCAATTGAAGCAGTTAACCCAGGTGCAACTGTAGTCGTAGACGATAAAGGAAACGCAACAGTAACAATGCCAGACGGTTCGACAGCAACAATTTCTAAAGAACAACTAGTGAAGAATGCAGAAGAAGCGAAAGCTAAAAACGGTGGTAATAATCTTGATTTCGACTTGAGTAAAGTAACGGTAGCAAACCTTGCTAATATTACTCCAGAAGAAAAAGCGAAATTCCAATTCATGGTTTTAGATCTTATTAACTCTAAAGATGAATTTGATCTTGATGCCTTCTTGAAAGAAACAGATGCACAAGGAAACACAGTTTATACTTCACAAGATTCTAACGTAACAATTACAATCGATAAAGATGGTAATATGAAAGTTACTAAAGATGGTAAGACTGATTTAGTGGTTAACATTGACGAAGAAGGAAATGTAACGATTGTAACCAAAGAAGGTAAAGTATTAGCTATTTCAAGAGATGACGCATTCAAACAACGTCCATATGTACCATCAAATGGTGGAGGCAATAACAGTGGTAACGGTAACGGAACTTCTGGTAATAACGGAGCTACTAACACTGACGCAAAAGCAGATAAAGCGAAGTTGGAAGGTGCTATCCATCAATTAGATGAATTGTTCATCCAAGAATCAGCTAGGCTTGATGCAGAAACTGCAAAAGAAGCGACTGACTTATTGGCAGACGCTAAGAAAGTATTTGCAGATCCGAAAGCAAGCCAAGATGAAGTGGATGCAATGGTTAAACGTATCGAAGACTTTATGGCGAAAGTTGCTCCATCAACTGACCCTACAAGCCCAGCTAAAGACCAAGCTGCTCAAACATCAGATGTAGCTCCAGCTACTGCTCAAGCAGCAAATGCCAACCAAGCAGCAGCAAACGCGCGTACAGTCGCTAAAGAATTGCCAAATACAGGTACAGCAGATTCTACTGTAGCTATGGTAGCAGCAGCCGCAAGTGCCTTACTTGGTCTTGGTCTTGCAGGCCGTCGTCGTAAAGAAGACGAAGAAGCTTAATTGGTAGATTGTTTGATAATTATCGAATAATAAGTCCGATTTTCAAAGCTTAAACAAGTACCTCTCATAAGAAAATCTCCTAGCAGGAAAGTCTGCTAGGAGATTTTTGCATTTCAGGAAGTGGACGGCTGACTTGGCAACCAGCTGAGGGTGAAGGTTAGATGATCAGCTTTTAAGAGGTCTTGGTGTTGGATACTAGATACGGGGAGCTTGTCAAGTCGACACTCTTTGACAAAGTTAAAATGGCTGTGGTTTTGCTCAGCATGTATATCTAGCCATTTATCTTCTTTGGCAAGATAGACTCGGAGATGGTCAAAGAGAGGAATTCCGAGATCATAGCTTGGTTTTCCTGGACAGGTTGGATAAAATCCGAGAGCTGACCAGATGTACCAGGCCGAGAGACTGCCATTGTCTTCATCACCAGGATAGGCTTGCCAACTTGGGTGAAAGGCTTTCTGACGGAGAGTCTTGATGAGAAGGGCAGTGTAGTCAGGGTAATTGCTGTAGCGGAATAGATAAGGAATGTGGAAGCTCGGTTGGTTGGAAATAGCGATTTGCCCAAAAGGAGCGGTAGCCATCTCGCTCATTTCGTGAATTTCGTAACCATAGCCTGTTGTCTCAAAGAGGGGAGCATCTTGACAGGTCTTCAAAAGGTAGTTGCTGAAGGCTTCTTTTCCACCCATAAGCTGGATCAAGCCTGGGATGTCATGGAGGACACCTAAAGTAGCTTGGATGGCAGAGCATTCAGCGTAGTCTCGTCCCCAACTATAGGGAGAGAAGTCAGGGCGGAAGTTGCCTTGGCTGTCTCGCGCTCGCATGTAACCTGTCTCAGCGTCAAATAGATGGCGGTAATTTTGTGAAGCAGTTCTATAAGTTTCTGCGATGTTTGTTTTTCCGAGTTTTTCGGCACAGCTGGCGATACAAAAGTCGCTATAGGCATAGTCTAGGGTATGGCTAACACTTTCGTGGTGGTCGGTAGAGAGGTAGCCCAGTTCTTGGTATTGGGCTAGTCCGTGGCGACCATTGATGCCGAGAGGGTCGGACTTGGTGGCTGTTTCAAGCATGGCTTGGAGGAGTTCTTCTTCCAAATCGGGGGCCATATCTTTGCAGGCGCTATCTGCTATAATACCGTCTAAAAGTGTACCAGGCATCATGCCACGTTCATCTGGGGCCAGCCACTTTGGAAGGTAACCAGTATCGCGGTAGCTATTGAGGAAACCTTCTAAAAAGAGACGATAATGCTCTGGTATGATAAGGGCAAAGAGGGGGAAGGTGGTGCGGAAGGTATCCCAGAAACCATTGTTGCTAAAGAGGACGCCGGGCTTGACAGTACCAGTAGCCAGATCCATGTGGATGGCTAGCCCTGATTCATCAATCTCATAAAAAGTCTGTGGGAAGAGGAAGAGTCTGTAAAGGCAGTGGTCAAAGAAGGTTCGGTCAGCCTCTCCTGTTTCCATGATATCAAAACGATGGAGGAGATTTTCCCAGTCCGCTTGGCCATTTGCTTTACAGCTATTAAAATCTTCGTGAGGTAGATTGATTAGAGCTTGAGAAGGAGAGATGAAAGAAGTTGCTAGCTGAATCTCTGCATGGCTATCTTCCAGGTCAATTCGCCAGTCTCCCCCTTCTTGGCTGACAGCAAGAATATCCGTATTCATTTGCAGGGCAGTGAATAGTTTTAGTGGATTTTTGTTGGTTTCAGTTTTACCTTCTTGTCGCAGGGCAAGATTCCTCTTATCTAATTGTTCCACGGTCAGTTCATCTGTTGCGTGGAGATAGAGGGAGAGGGCTTTGCCTTGCTTTTGTTCCAAACGAATAGAAGCACCGTAGCAAGTCGGTGTGAGCTGGCTTTCAATCTGATAGCGCAGGGAGAAAATTTTCAGATAATGAGGTTGGAAAGAGGCCTTATCCCTATCATAGGAAGACTGGCGGTGGAAGAGGCTGTCTCCACCCAGTTGGCCTGTAACAGGTGTCAGGAGGAGCCAAGAGTAGTCCCCAATCCAAGGACTGGGCTGGTGGGTTAATCGAATCCCCTGAAAGATGGGCAGATGCGGATCGAAAAACCAAGCTCCCTCTTGGTCACTGGTCTGGGGCACAAAGTAATTCATCCCAAAAGGAAGGCCTGTATAAGGCAGGGTATTTCCCCGAGAGAAGGCATGCTTGCTGGCAGTTCCAAATCGGGTATCGATGCTTTCAAGTAGTGGTTTCATAGTCTTTCCTTTAGCTGTTTTTCTACATTATATCAGAAAAAGAAGGCCTTTAGAAAAGGAGTTTTAAAGATAACTATTTTGTAGAAAAATGACTATCATTTGTGTATGTATTTTCTGTCTCAAAAGCTATATACTGAAAATGAAACTTGTTTGAAAGAGGATACTGCACGATGATTTATTCAAAAGAAATTGTTAGAGAATGGTTAGATGAAGTAGCAGAACGTGCTAAGGACCATCCAGAGTGGGTGGATGTTTTCGAGCGTTGCTATACAGATACCTTGGACAATACGGTTGAAATCCTAGAAGATGGTTCCACTTTTGTCTTGACTGGGGATATTCCTGCAATGTGGCTTCGGGATTCGACAGCTCAACTCAGACCCTACCTGCATGTGGCTAAAAGAGATGCCCTCCTGCGTCAGACCATTGCAGGTTTGGTCAAGCGTCAGATGACCTTGGTACTCAAGGATCCTTATGCCAATTCCTTTAACATTGAGGAAAACTGGAAGGGGCACCACGAGACAGACCATACCGACCTTAATGGCTGGATTTGGGAACGCAAGTACGAGGTGGACTCGCTTTGCTATCCTTTGCAGTTGGCTTATCTCCTCTGGAAAGAGACTGGCGAGATTAGCCAGTTTGATGAGACTTTTGTCGCAGCGACTAAGGAAATTCTCCATCTTTGGACGGTGGAACAAGACCACAAGAACTCTCCTTATCGTTTTGTCCGAGATACGGACCGCAAGGAAGATACCTTGGTAAATGATGGCTTTGGCCCTGATTTTGCAGTGACAGGCATGACTTGGTCAGCTTTTCGTCCGAGCGATGACTGCTGCCAGTATAGTTACTTGATTCCGTCAAATATGTTTGCTGTAGTAGTCTTGGGTTATGTGCAAGAAATCTTTACAGAATTAAACCTAGCTGATAGCCAGAGTGTTATCACAGACGCTAAGCGTCTTCAGGCTGAAATCCAAGAAGGAGTTGAAAACTACGCCTACACAAGCAACAGCAAGGGCGAAAAGATTTATGCCTTTGAAGTGGATGGCCTAGGAAATGCCAGCATCATGGATGATCCAAATGTACCAAGTTTGTTGGCTGCACCTTATCTGGGCTACTGCGACATTGACGACGAAGTCTATCAAGCAACTCGTCGTACCATTCTGAGCCCTGAAAATCCCTACTTCTACCTAGGAGAATACGCTAGCGGTCTTGGAAGTTCTCATACCTTCTATCGCTATATCTGGCCAATAGCTCTGTCTATCCAAGGCCTGACAACAAGAGATAAGGCAGAGAAGAAATTCTTGCTGGATCAGCTGGTTGCTTGCGATGGTGGTACAGGTGTCATGCACGAAAGCTTCCACGTGGACGACCCAACTCTCTACTCTCGTGAATGGTTCTCTTGGGCCAACATGATGTTCTGTGAGTTGGTCTTGGATTACTTGGATATTCGCTAAGGAACACGCTTTAGCGCAACTGATTCTTGTTAGAATCACAAATTTACATTTAAAACATTAAAAATTTAATTTAGAATGAGGTTTTACTTCATGGAAAATGTTGTTGTACATATTATCTCACATAGTCACTGGGATCGTGAGTGGTACTTGCCTTTTGAAAGCCACCGTATGCAGTTGGTGGAATTATTTGACAATCTTTTTGATCTCTTTGAAAATGACCCTGAGTTCAAGAGTTTCCACTTGGATGGGCAAACTATTGTCCTTGACGACTACTTGCAAATTCGCCCTGAAAATCGCGACAAAGTCCAACGTTACATTGACGAGGGCAAGCTTAAAATTGGTCCATTTTACATCTTGCAGGATGACTACTTGATTTCAAGTGAAGCCAATGTCCGCAATACTCTTATTGGTCAGCAAGAAGCTGCCAAATGGGGCAAATCAACCCAGATTGGTTACTTCCCAGATACCTTTGGAAATATGGGACAAGCGCCTCAAATTCTTCAACAATCAGGCATTCATGTGGCAGCCTTTGGTCGTGGTGTGAAACCGATTGGATTTGATAACCAAGTCCTCGAAGATGAGCAGTTTACTTCTCAGTTTTCAGAAATGTATTGGCAGGGTGCGGACGGAAGTCGTGTCCTCGGGATTCTCTTTGCCAACTGGTACAGTAATGGGAATGAAATTCCAGTTGATAAAGACGAGGCCTTGACCTTCTGGAAACAAAAACTGGCAGACGTGCGTGACTACGCTTCGACCAACCAATGGTTGATGATGAACGGCTGTGATCACCAGCCTGTCCAGAAAAATCTGAGCGAAGCCATTCGTGTGGCAAATGAACTCTTCCCAGATGTAACCTTTGTTCACAGTTCTTTTGATGAATATGTCCAAGCTGTGGAAAGTGCCCTACCAGAGCAGTTATCAACGGTTACAGGTGAGTTGACCAGTCAGGAAACAGATGGCTGGTACACACTTGCTAATACTTCTTCATCCCGCATTTACCTCAAACAAGCCTTCCAAGAAAACAGTAATTTGCTGGAGCAAGTTGTAGAACCCTTGACTATTATCACTGGGGGTCACAACCACAAGGACCAGTTGACCTATGCTTGGAAAACTCTTTTGCAAAATGCGCCGCATGATAGTATCTGTGGCTGTAGCGTGGACGAAGTTCACCGTGAGATGGAAACTCGTTTTGCCAAGGTTAACCAAGTCGGAACCTTTGTTAAGACCAATCTTCTCAACGAGTGGAAGGGCAAAATTGCAACTCACGAAGCTCAGAGTGACTATCTCTTTACGGTTATTAACACAGGCTTGCATGATAAGGTTGATACTGTCAGTACAGTGATTGATATTGCGATTTGTGATTTCAAGGAATTGCACCCAACAGAAGGTTACAAGAAGATGGCTGCTCTTACCTTGCCAAGTTACCGTGTGGAGGACTTGGATGGTCGTCCTGTAGAGGCTAAAATCGAAGACCTTGGGGCTAATTTTGAGTATGATTTACCAAAAGATAAGTTCCGCCAAGCTCGTATTGCTCGTCAAGTGCGCGTGACCATTCCAGTTCACCTAGCGCCACTTTCTTGGACAACCTTCCAATTGCTGGAAGGAGAGCAAGAACACCGCGACGGTATTTACCAAAACGGAGTGATTGATACACCATTTGTAACGGTGAGTGTGGGTGACAACATCACAGTCTATGATAAGACAACTCACGAAGCCTATGAAGACTTTATCCGCTTCGAAGACCGTGGTGACATCGGAAACGAGTATATCTATTTCCAACCAAAAGGAACAGAGCCAATCTATGCAGAGCTTAAGGGCTACGAGGTCTTGGAAAACACAGCTCGCTACGCTAAGATTTTGCTCAAACATGAATTGATCGTGCCTGTCAGTGCTGATGAAAAGCTAGAAGAAGAGCAAAAAGGTATCATCGAGTTTATGAAGCGTGAAGCTGGACGTTCAGAAGAATTGACAAGCATTCCTCTGGAAACTGAGTTGACTGTCTTCGTTGACAATCCACAAATCTGTTGCAAGACTCGCTTTACCAACACTGCCAAAGATCACCGTATCCGTCTCTTGGTCAAGACTCATAACACGCGTCCAAGCAATGATTCTGAAAGCATCTATGAGGTGGTGACACGACAAAACAAACCAGCAGCTTCATGGGAAAATCCTGAAAATCCTCAACACCAACAAGCCTTTGTTAGTCTGTATGACGATGAAAAAGGTGTGACCGTATCCAACAAGGGATTGAATGAATACGAAATCCTTGGAGACGACACTATTGCAGTGACCATTCTGCGTGCGTCAGGTGAGCTAGGTGACTGGGGTTACTTCCCAACACCAGAAGCACAATGCTTGCGTGAGTTTGAAGTCGAGTTTGCGCTTGAATGCCACCAAGCCCAAGAACGCTTCTCAGCCTATCGTCGTGCTAAAGCCTTGCAGACACCGTTTACCAGCCTTCAGCTTGCTAGACAAGAAGGAAGCGTGGCTGCGACTGGTAGTCTCTTGAGCCATTCTGTTCTCAGCATACCGCAAATCTGTCCAACAGCCTTTAAGGTAGCTGAAAATGAAGAAGGCTATGTCCTTCGCTACTACAATATGTGTAGTGAAAATGTGCATGTACCAGAAAGTCAACATCTCTTCCTTGACCTACTTGAACGACCATACCCAGTTCATAGAGGCTTCATTTCACCACAAGAAATTCGTACAGAATTGATTAAAAAAGAAGAAATTTAATTTCAAAAAGTAAACATAAAAAGAAAGGAGGGGCGAAAAGGTAAGAACTAACTGCTGATTTGCCCCTTTTTATGGTAAAAACAATGACCATTGCAACGATTGATATCGGAGGGACTGGGATTAAGTTTGCCAGTCTGACTCCTGATGGGAAAATATTGAATAAGACAAGCATTCCAACGCCTGAAAACCTGGAGGATTTATTAGCTTGGCTAGACCAGCGCTTGTCAGAACAGGATTATAGCGGGATTGCTATGAGCGTTCCAGGTGCGGTCAATCAAGAGACAGGTGTGATTGATGGCTTCAGTGCGGTGCCCTACATTCACGGATTTTCTTGGTATGAGGCGCTTGCTCATCATCAACTACCTGTCCATCTGGAAAATGATGCCAACTGCGTTGGACTCAGTGAATTACTGGCTCATCCAGAGCTTGAAAATGCAGCCTGTGTCGTGATTGGGACAGGGATTGGCGGAGCTATGATTATCAATGGCAGACTGCACCGAGGTCGCCACGGCTTGGGTGGAGAATTTGGCTACATGACCACCCTTGCCCCTGCTGAAAAGCTCAACAACTGGTCGCAATTAGCGTCAACTGGAAATATGGTGCGATACGTGATTGAAAAATCTGGTCAGACTGACTGGGACGGTCGCAAGATTTACCAAGAAGCTAAAGAAGGTAATACCCTTTGTCAAGAAGCTATTGAGCGCATGAATCGTAATCTGGCGCAAGGCTTGCTCAATATTCAGTATCTGATCGACCCAGATGTCATCAGTCTGGGAGGCTCTATCAGTCAAAATCCAGATTTTATTCAAGGTGTCAAGAAGGCTGTAGATGACTTTGTTGATACCTACGAAGAATACACGGTCGCACCCGTTATCCAAGCCTGCACCTATCATGCAGATGCTAATCTTTACGGTGCCCTTGTTAACTGGCTACAGGAGGAAAACCAATGGTAAGATTTACAGGACTCAGTCCCAAACAAGCGCAAGCTATTGAAATATTAAAAAAGCACATTTCTCTACCAGATGTTGAGGTGTTAGTCACTCAGTCTGATCAAGCTTCTATCTCTATCAAGGGTGAGGATCGTTACTATCAATTGACCTACCGCAAACCTCACCAACTTTATCGTGCCTTGTCCTTGTTGGCAACAGCTCTAGTAGAAGGTGATAAAGTAGAGATTGAGGAACAAGTAGCTTACGAAGATTTAGCCTATATGGCTGACTGTTCGCGCAATGCGGTGCTGAATGTCGCTTCTGCCAAGCAGATGATTGAACTCTTAGCTCTCATGGGCTATTCAACCTTTGAACTTTACATGGAAGACACTTACCAGATTGAAGGGCAGCCTTACTTTGGCTATTTCCGTGGAGCCTACTCAGCTGAGGAGTTGCAGGAAATAGAAGCCTATGCCCAGCAGTTTGACATGACCTTTGTGCCATGTATTCAGACCTTGGCTCACTTGTCAGCCTTTGTTAAATGGGGTGTCAAGGAAGTGCAGGAGCTCCGTGATGTAGAGGACATTCTCCTCATTGGCGAAGAAAAGGTTTATGACCTGATTGATGGCATGTTTGCCACCCTGTCTAAGCTACAAACTCGCAAGGTCAATATCGGGATGGACGAAGCCCACTTGGTTGGTTTGGGACGCTACTTGATTCTGAACGGTGTTGTGGACCGTAGTCTCCTTATGTGCCAACACTTGGAGCGCGTGCTGGATATTGCTGACAAGTATGGTTTCCACTGCCAGATGTGGAGCGATATGTTCTTCAAGCTCATGTCAGCGGATGGCCAGTACGATCGTGATGTGGAAATTCCAGAAGAAACTCGTGTCTACCTAGACCGTCTCAAAGACCGTGTGACCTTGGTTTACTGGGATTATTACCAGGATAGCGAGGAAAAATACAACCGTAATTTCCGCAACCATCACAAGATTAGCCATGACCTTGCCTTTGCAGGTGGAGCTTGGAAGTGGATTGGCTTTACACCTCACAACCATTTCAGCCGTCTAGTAGCTATTGAGGCTAATAAAGCCTGCCGTGCTAATCAGATTAAAGAAGTCATTGTGACGGGTTGGGGGGACAATGGTGGGGAAACAGCCCAGTTTTCTATCCTACCAAGTCTGCAAATCTGGGCAGAACTCAGCTACCGCAATGACCTAGACCGTTTGTCTGCTCATTTCCAGACCAATACAGGTCTATCGGTTGAAGATTTTATGCAGATTGACCTTGCCAACCTCTTGCCAGATTTGCCGGACAATCTCAGTGGCATCAATCCCAACCGCTATGTCTTTTATCAGGATGTTCTCTGTCCGATCCTTGACCGACACATGACACCTGAACAGGATAAGCCACACTTCGCTCAGGCTGCTGAGACGCTTGCTGATATTAAAGAAAAAGCAGGGAACTATGCTTACCTCTTTGAAACTCAGGCCCAGTTGAACCAAATTTTAAGTAGCAAAGTCGATGTGGGACGACGCATTCGTCAGTCCTACCAAGAAGGTGATAAAGAAAGCCTGCAAGAAATCGCAAGACAAGAATTACCAGAACTCAGAAGCCAAATCGAAGACTTCCATGCCCTCTTTAGCCATCAATGGTTGAAGGAAAACAAGGTCTTTGGCTTGGATACGGTTGACATCCGCATGGGTGGACTATTGCAACGCATTAAGCGAGCAGAAAGTCGCATCGAGGCTTATCTGGCTGGTCAACTTGACCGTATCGATGAGCTAGAAGTGGAAATCTTACCATTTACTGATTTCTACGCAGACAAGGACTTCGCAGCCACAACAGCCAACCAGTGGCATACCATTGCGACAGCTTCAACGATTTATACAACTTAAAAACAAGAACACCTTGCCTGGCGCAGGGTGTTTCGCGTGAAACAGAAGAATTGTCTAGTTTTAAATACCATAGTTAGATAAACTTATGTTAAAATAGCTGAAAGGGAATGTTTCCTAAGAGCAATCCTATTGATTCGCTATTGGAGGTATTGTGGTACACTTAAAATTAGTAAAAAAAAGAAATAGAGGCTGAAAAGCCAGCATCTGTAGAAGCTTGGATCATTTCCGTCAAATTTAAAAAAGGTTGCTATCGACATATACAGATTCCAAAAACAAAAACGTTAGCGGAACTAGTAGATGTTATTTTATGGAGTTTTGATTTTGAAAACGATCATGCTCATGCATTTTTCATGGATAACCTTTTTTGGAGTCATGCAGATTCTTACTTTCTTAGCTTTGTCAGTGACGATGTTGAAGAACGTTACACGGAAAATGTCTATCTGGATATCCTAAGTGTCAAACAAAAATTTAAGTTTATTTTCGACTTCGGTGATGAATGGCGTTTTGAATGCCAAGTGCTGAGAGAAATCGAGACAGAGGGAGAAGAAGCTTATCTCGTACGTTCGGTTGGAACGCCGCCAGAACAATATCCAGATTATGATAGTTTTTACGATGAAGAATGGTAAAATTGCTTATTAAGCAATCTAAAAACAATTGGAAACAGTCTGTGTAGGCTTGGTATTTCAATTGTTTTTCGTTATGGTTTCAGATAAGAGAGCTTTTTTAAGTTTGTTGAGTGTGTAGCTAATACGTATCAAGTCTGGTAGATTGAGAAAACTTGACAAAAAAGTAGATAGTGCTAGAATAACATTAACGAAAGACATTTGAGGGCAGAAAGGTTCCTGTCGCACCTTGAAAAAGGTATCTGAGATGCTGGATACACCGACCAGCTAAGTGTCCGTTATTTCAAAGGAGGGGCTTAAATGCTCTTTTTTTATTTGACAAAATTCAAAAAATGTGTGAGAATAAGGAGAATTGAAAACAGGAAAACTCACCTCCTTTCGATTCGTCTAGCCTTTTCGTGAGGCAATGAGGGGGCGGAGAGACGCGCTCGTTAACAGAAGTATCTCATTGGAAATGTTGCTCACTTTTTAGTGAGCTTTTTATCTAGGGAATAGGAATGAAAAGTAAGAAGTTAAAATTAGGTCAAATCGATTTAAAAATGTGCAAGGACTATGACCTTATCCAAGCAATGGATTATGATTTTAAGACGAAGGAAGTAATGAATAAAGGGAGGAGATTTGCGGTAACTGTTGTCAAAATACAGGGACTAACTTTCTTGATTCCATTTAGAAGTTACATTCCTAAAAAGTATCAATTGAAGTATAAGCTTAGAAATTCAGCAAAAGAAGGATATGTTGAAGGATTAGATATTGGTAAAACCTTGATTTTAGAAGATGAAAGTTATTTGCTAAATACTACTTTTCGCCTTCGGAAAGTCGAAGATTATTATAAAGTAATGGACAATGATAGAGCTATAATCAATAAGTTAGTGAAAGCTATTATAGACTATAACCGTGCTTTAGAAATGAACGATAGAAACAAACTTGAAGATCCTAAACGCTTTAAATTCTCAACATTCCAGAATTATTCTACTAGATTAAGAGTCATAACAGAAAAAGACTATTTAGAATAGATAATGTTTCCGCAGGCTTAGGCTTGTGTTTTTTTATAGTAGATTGAAATAAGATTTGAACAAATTGATTAGGAAAGTCAAATTAATTTCTAGAAATGTTTTAGTAGTCGTAGTGTACTGTTCTAGTTCCAATCCACTCTATTCTTCAAAAAAGCCCGATTTTATGGGGTTTTAATTCTGATAAAATCCGATAATTTCGGCATGATAAGGTGAGGTAGTTATTGTCTTAATGCTCAGTTACGTTCTGGAAATCGCTAGAATTTTTTCAAAAAAGCCCGTAATAGTTGAATTATCTAAGCTTTAACAGTATAATTAAGCTAGTAGCTTCATCAGGAGGTTCTATGCTACAATATAGTGGGTGGCACGGCACCACCAATAAAAGAAAAGAAAAGATTCTA
The DNA here is from genome assembly GCF_038148935.1 of Streptococcus pseudopneumoniae. Lineage (GTDB taxonomy): Bacteria > Bacillota > Bacilli > Lactobacillales > Streptococcaceae > Streptococcus > Streptococcus pseudopneumoniae_U. The sequence goes on from NZ_JBBJZX010000019.1 coordinate 23,408, forward strand.
TCTGCTGGGTTTTCTTATGAGAAATATAAACCTGGTATTCATAAACAGAGACATCCGAACGACTTGGGTAATGGTATTTACTTTTTTCTACCTTTTAACAAAGATACTGGTAAAACGATTGCTTCTGCTTATGTAGCAAAGTATAAGTCATTTGAACTAAGCAAACCCGGGGTTAGGCCTGAGTTAATTAATGCTAAAATCATCCTAAGCTCTATGAACCATATTTTTATGTTGGATGACCCAGCAAACCAAAGGTTATTAGAGGAATATCGACAAGAGGCATATACTCAAATTGAACGTGAGATTACAGATATTTCAGATAGCGGAGCCAAAAATAGAGCTACTCTTCTTAACCAAAATCAAGGATTAATTATTGAGCTGTTGCTTGATTTAGCGTCTCAGCATGGGAAGAATTATGAAGCAGTGCAGTCCAAAACATATACTGCTATTCCATTTTTACCAGTAATTGACGGAAAGAATGGAGAAGAAATCTGTATCCGTGATTTAAATTGTATTACAAACATTTTATAAATAAGGAGGCTTTTATGAGTTTATTGTCAAACTTTTTAGGAACTGAAGAATTTTCTTTGATGGATTCTCCAATGTTCCAAGAATTAGTTGAAAATATTAAGGCCAACAAAATTTATTCAGTAAACAATGAATTTGATTGTGATTTGAATATATCAGGAAGTCTTAAAAAATATAAAGATGAAATCCATTTTACTTCTCAATTAAATAATCAAAAAGAGTTTTATGATTTGAATTCTATAACTAAAGTAAATGCAATGCCTAAATATAATATAAAAAACAAGAAGTCATGTTTTTCATATTTACCAATAGATTCTGAAAACTTAATTACAACAAAAGAAAATAGTGAGGTGGCAGCTTAATGTCCTCTTTACAATTTAAAGATTATTTTTTAAATGAAGTATCATATCGAAGAAATCCTAGTTTTGACCAAACAAATAGTACTATTAATTTACATCCTGAATTGTCTGCACAGATTTTAATAAGAAAATCAGAAAACCTTGCTTATGTTAACTTGATAACAAAGCAAGGAAATATAGATTCAGATGATTCTGCTTTTGAGCTTATTGTAGATATTGTTGGAGAATTTTCATTTATATATGACGATACAGAATTTGATATTGATTTTGAAACTTTTCTTAAAGAGAATGGCTTAGCAATTCTTTGGTCCTATATTCGGCCTATCGTATCTGATATGATTACTCGGGGTAATGAGTTCCCCAACTTCATATTGCCTGTCGTTAACATTAAAAAAATGCTTGAAGACAAAGATTCTATCAAGTTAACATACGAATAAAAACAGTGTATGTATTTTTCAAAGCTCCAATGAAATGCTTTCACATTTAAAAGGTATTCGGAGAACTATAAATCAAAATTGTGATAAAAATAAATAGGATCAAAGAGTTTTGTATGATAGTAGTTTCAATTTAAACTCTACCTTCTTCGAGACTCAGCTATCAATGAAAATCACCAGAAGGGCAGTATTTTAAGGCTCTTCTGGTGGTTTTTGAATTGTTTGGTTAGTGTGAGATATGAATAATTTGGGGTTTAATACTCTTCGAAAATCTCTTCAAACCACGTCAGCTTTATCTTGCCGTGGATATGTTGGGTCTGGCTAAAGAACCAATCGTAGGAGAAAATGAAGTCAATCTTCTCTTCTCATAATAAACCGCATCATATCAAGCTGAGTTCACAATGTTTGATTTATAAAATAAAAAAGAGTATAATAAGTTAAGCCAGTCTAAAATTTACATAAAAATTTTAGGGGGGGGGGGCTTTTTATTTGCCCTTCTTAATATATATCAACAGATAATCATCGCAAAAGGAGTAAGATTATATATGTTTTATAAAGGTAGCGAAGATAGAGAAAAACGCTTGCGGTTTTCGATTCGTAAGGTTAGTTTTGGTGCTGCATCGGTAGCGGTGGCAACGCTCTATCTTTTTATGGGGAGCGGAGTTGTATCTGCTGCTGAAAAAGATTTTGGAGATAGAGGAGTGCACCAAGTAGAAGGACCTGACTCAAGGAGTAATTCAGATAAGATAGAGCATTCTCAAGGAAATTCTAATCAAGAAAATTTGGATCATTCTGATAGTACAAATGTAGTAAATGAGAAGGCTAGTAGTGCTGAAGGAATTGAAGGTGGAGCAACTGGAGCTGTTACTACTTCTAAAGATACAAATCCAGTTTCAGATAGAGTTCAAGATGGAACAGATTCTCAAGAACAATCTGTCTCTGATACTACTCCATCCAACTCCTTAGAAGATAAACCTAAGAAGAGGCCGCGCCGAGACCTTTCAACATCTTCTGAACAAACTGACGATCCTGCTGCGAATCAAGTTTTTGAAGCGCCGAATGAGAATGAAAATGTAGACGGACTGCTGGCTAAGCTAGTGAACTTATCTGATACAATTAACAACGAAACAAAACTTGCAGATATAGATAAGGTTGCGGCAACCAAGGGTATAGCCCCGGGTGCAGTAAAAGAATTAAATGAGTTCGGAGGGTGGAAGGCTGTAATAGATTCAGACGGACAGGGGAGGTTTGCTGTTGCAAGAAAAACAGTAGACGGTGTCTTTCCGATTGAGACAGTGAATACTGTAAAAAAAAATCTGTATACAAATACCACATGGACTTTAGAATCTGTCGTAGATCGTGGAAATGACCATGTCTTGCTTTTATCAGAAGTAAGAACTGAAAAAACTAGAGATCAAGAAGTATTTGACAAAACAAAGTATATAGAAAATGGTGAAGGAGACATAGTTGCTAGAGGCTTAAAAGGTTATAATGGAATAGAAAAAACATTTAAAGCTTTTTCTCCTACTACTGGATCAACTACAAAAGTTTCGTTCAAGACTGGATATACAGGTGATATAGGGGGTCGTAAAGCCAAGTATAAGGTTGAAGTGTTGGGGCGAACTAACGAGAATAGCCCACTTACCAAGCTTTATAGTGTTACTTTTGATCCTTCAGCGGACAAAAAAGATGCTAATATGCAAGTGATTGCGGCCAGAGATGGAAATTCTCAACGTTTTGATACTCCTAGAGGTTCCACAACTCCAGACACTCTAAACAAGAAACTAGCTGATAGGCGCTACAGTCCCAACGGAAGGACAGGTACGTTTACAAGTAAAGATATTGAGATTCCTGTCGGATACACTGAATATACTGTGCGTATCAGTTCTGCGGATAATACTCATTTGGGTATGGGATACCAAATTCCGTGGAAGCACTATGCTTTACCTATCGCTGGATTAGAATTTAGCATAACTCAGGATACTAAAAAAGCAGCTAAAGCGTTGTTGACTAAGACGTATGATAAATTAAAAGAACAATTAGATGACGATACTAAGTGGTCAACGCCAGAAACCAAAGCAGTCTATGAGGCAAAATTGCAAAAAATTAAAGATGCACTGAATTCTGACACTAGTACTACAGCTAGCTACAAAACAGTAGCAGAAGATGCTGTAGCGCAGCAGAAAAAGTTGAACGAAGAGGTGCAAATTAAAAAGAAAGCAAACGATGCTGTAACTGCTAAGTTGACTGAAAAAGAGCAAAGTATTGAAGATAATGGTCACTTGTCGCCAACTGAAAAGTCTAGGGCTAAGGAGCAGGCAAAAGAGGAAGCTAGAAAAGCGAACCGTGCTATTGCAGGTGCTGGTTCTCAAACAGCTGTCACA